>CAYNNH010000026.1:6496-13619 GCA_964398605.1 uncultured Nitrososphaerota archaeon
CGCGACTACGGCGGGAGGGTGCCGACTTCCCGCGAGGAGCTCCTGAAGCTCCCGGGAGTGGGCGAGTACACGGTGGACATCCTATCGAAGGAGCTGCTCGGCGAGGACTCGGTGGCTGTCGATTCCAACGTCCTGAGGTGCTTGAGGAGGCTCGGGATCGCCCGCCGAATCGAGGAAGCGAAGAAGGTGCTATCGGAAATCCTCCCGGAAGGTAAGCGCTCCCGGTTCAGCAGGATCCTCATGGAGTTCGGGATGACGGTGTGCAAGGCGAAGCCCGAATGCGGGAGGTGCCCGTTAAGGAAGTACTGTAAGGCGAAAGCCTAAGAAGAAAGCCATAAGTTCAAAGATGTCGCACAACGTGCTCCCCGTGCTCCACTTCCACCAGCCCGTGGGGCAACTCGACGACGCCATCCGCCGGATATGCGAACACTCCTACGGGATGTTGCTCGACTTCATCTCGTCGAGGAAGATCCCGTTCACCCTGCACATAAGCGGCCCTCTCTTGGAGTGGATGGCGAAGAACAGGCCCGACCTCGTGGAGAGGGTCCGCGAGCTTGTCCAGACGGGCAAAGTGGAGCTCTTGGGAGGGACGATGTACGAGGCCATTTTGCCTATCATCCCCGAGATGGATGGGCTCAGCCAGATCGCCCTCTACAAGAAGGCCGTTAAGGAGCTCTTCGGGATAACCCCTAACGGTTTCTGGTTGCCCGAAAGAGTTTGGGAGCCCCACTTGACGAGCTTGCTCTCTAGAGCGGGCGTGAGGTACGTGCTCCTCGACGACTACCACTTCCGGCAAGCGGGGATCCGAGATCCGAGGCACAGCTACGTGACGGAGGACTCGGGCAAGCGCTTGAGGGTCTTCCCCATCAACGAGGAAATCCGGTACTTGATGCCTTGGAGGGAGCCCCGGGAAGCGTACTCGCTTTTGAAGCGCAGGGCGGGGGATCCTTCGTCCCTCACCGTCGTGTTCGCCGACGCCGAGAAGTTCGGGGAGTGGACGGAGCCCGAGTGGGCGAGGTGGTGGTTGGAGGAGTTCTACTCGAAGGTGGAGGCGGATCCCGAGCTCGTCGTCCGGAAGTTGGGCGATTACGCGAGCGAGTTCCCGCCCAGGGGGCTCGCCTACTTCCCCTCTGCCGCCTACGACAAGATGGTGAGGTGGTCGAGGGGGCACTTCAGGAACTTCCTCGCGAGGTATCCGGAGTCGAACAACATGCACAAGAAGATGCTCTACGTGAGGGAGAAGATCGAGGTGGCGAGCAACAGGGGGTTGGAGGCTTCCAAGCTCGAGGAAGCGTGGCAACACCTCTACCGGGGACAGTGCAACGACGCCTACTGGCACGGGATGTTCGGGGGCGTTTACTTGCCCAACCTGAGGGAGGCCATCTACCGGAACCTCATCAGGGCGGAGGCCATAGCGGACGAGAAGGTCCTCGCCGGGAAGGCGGTGATCGAGAGGGACTTCGATTACGACGGCAGGAACGAGCTCATCCTCGAGACGAGGGAATTGAGCGCCTACGTGGATCCTTGGGAAGGGGGGAACGTGTTCGAGCTCGACTGGAAAGAGGGGACGCACAACTTCGCCGACACCCTGAGCCAGCCTTGGGAAGCCTACCACGACAAGATAGGGAATCCTCCCATCGACTGGTACAGGAGGACCTTGTTCAGGGATCACATCTTCAGGAGGGAGGACGACGCGAAGTCCCTCTACGAGCGGAAGCCTTTCATCGACGCGGGGGACTTCACCGTCGAGCCCTTCGAGGTCGTGGAGAAGACGGACGAACCGGGAGTTTTACTGAGGCGGAAGGGCAGGAACTGGTCGAGCAACGTCACCTTGGTCGTTGAAAAGAAGGTGAGGATCGCGGAGGGCTCTCTGGAAGTGGAGTACCGCCTAATCGGGGAAGAGAGGGACTCCTTCTTCTTCTGTCCGGAAGTCGACTTCGCGTTGGACCCCGGCACGACGCCCGCTTGTTCTTCGGAAAGCGGGGAAGCGGAGCTAAAGGAGCTCGTCCGCGTGGAGGGGAGGAAGTTCTCCTTCAGGGGGCCTTCCTACGGGCTCGAAGTGGAGCTCTCCGAAGGGGCGAGTTGCTACGCTGGGCCGTTGCTCGTCGTGGCCATAACGGAGAGGGGAAGGCAGGAGCTCGTCGAGGGGACGGTCTTCCTCCCCTGCTTCTACGTGGAGCTTCCCGGGGAGAGGACGCTGAGCATTAGGGCGAGGCCGAAGACCGCTTGAGTCCGAACGCCCAAGGAATATGGGAAGCCTCGTGAGGGAGAGGCCGGAGTACCTGACGGTTCTCTTCGTCTCCTTCTGTCTCAGCGTCTGCTTCGGTTCTTTCCTCCTCCTCGCCCCCTTGAGGTGCTGGGATGTCGGCATGGGGCTGTGGCAGGTGGGGGTCTTCTTCTTCGCGTACGGGCTCGCCAACGCCGCTTCCTTCCCCTTCTACGCGTGGTTGTGCCAATCGAAGATAAAGTACGGGCTCGTATCGGGGAGCGTTCTGAACTTCCTCTCCCTCCTGCTCCTTTCCTACCAAACGGGCTTCTGGTTCTTGCTCATATCCTTCGCCTTCTACGGCTTGGCGGTGGCCTCTCTGGAAGCCGCCTGCTCCGTCTTGTTGGGGATGAGCCTCACCCCCGAGGAGCTGGAAAGGTCTTCGAAGCTCGTCTTCCTCGCTTCTTCGACGGGCTTCGCGACGGGTTGCTTCGTGGGCGGGTGGAGGGGGGAGGTCATAGGGGTTTCCCCGGCCCTCTTCCTCGCGAGCCTCATATCGCTCCCCGCCATACCCGTCGCCCTGCTCTTCAGGGAGGTAGGGGAAATCCCCTTCGCCGTGGCGGAGCCCTTGCTTGAGGGGGAGGAAGAGGTCGAGGCGGCGAGAAGGGTGCCCTTCGCCTTCCTCCTCCCCTTCGCCGTCAACCTCTACCGCCCCTTCCTCCCCATATACTTCGTGAGGGGGTGTCCCTTGTTCCACGTGGGCCTCGCTTACGGGGCGAGCTCCCTCTTCGCCCTAGCGGCGTACGCGAAGTCCTTCGGGATTTGGCTTTCCTCCCTCTGCTACGTGGGGGCGGGCGCTTTCTTCTTCTCCTTCCCCGTGGCGGAATCCCTCTTCGGCTTGCCCTTGCTCTTCTTGGGGCAGGGGGTGTGGGATAGGAAGAAGGCGGAAGCGGGGGGGAGCCTTTGGGCGAGGGTCTTCCCCGTCTTCGCTCCCCTCATAGGAGGGTTCCTGTGCGAGTCCTCCTTCGAAGGTGTTTTTCTAATTTCGGCCGTGGTAGCTACTACCTTCTTCGTTCTTTCGAAGATTAAAAGAGTTAATGAAGCTTCCTAAATCCTTTAGATAAAGCGTAGAGCTTCGAGAACTTCGACCAGCCGTAGCAATCGGCGACGATGCTCACCCCCTTTTGGGCGAGCTTCCTAGCCAGCTTCAGGATGAGCTTGGTGGGCATGTCCCACAGGGAAAGGCACACGGCGGGCGGCTTTTCCTCGACGGTTTTCCAGAGGGCTTCGGCGAAGCGCTCTGGACCTAGGATCCGCTTCACCGACTCGTCGAAAAGGACGATGGCATTCGGGGAGCTCGCCCAGCTTGGGTCTTGCCCTACCGACTCGGCTATGGAGGGCGGCAGGACGGTGAAGAAGTCGGGCGAGAGGGCTTCCAGCAAGCTCGGGATGGTTTCTTCGGAGCACTTCCCGCAGGAGCAAGGGCCCTTCGACGAATACCTCAAGCGGTCGAGGACGATGGGGAAGCCGTACTTACGCAGGGAAGAGAGCAATCTCCCGAGGACTTCCTTCGACTTGGTGGGGCACAGCCAGAACTTGCTCTTGCTTCCTTTTAGGGAAGCGTGGAAGCCCTTGGAAGCGAGCACTTCGTTGCAGAGGGCGCTCACCCAAGCGCAGGCCTTCACGTCCCACTTCCTCACTAAGGGGATGATGTCGGGCCTTTCCTCGAAGTAAGGCAGGCGCGTCCTGAAGTACGGGTGCCCGCTCGAGAGGAAGACCTCCCTCTCAGGGTTGTGGGGGAGGAGGCCTTGGGGAGGGTGCCTCTCCTCGAACCACGAAACGACGACGAACGCCACGTCGAAGCCCAAGGCCTTCAAGTTCTCGCACACGGTGACGTATCCTTCGTCGAGCACGTCCCAAGCGTGCACCTTAACGCCGAGGAAGGGCTCTCCGCTCATGGGAAGCAAGCGTTCACGTAGAAGAGGGGACCAGCTGCCACCAGCCTCGCTATGTGGGCGCTGTAAGCCCCTTTCTCGCCGTCGATGGCGAAGAAATACCTCTTCCCGGAGGAATCCTTAAAGCAGGCGATCCAGTAAGGCCAGTAAACGATCTTCTCGCCCCTCACCGAGAGCTTTGAAGGGGAAAGGCCCCTGTCCTTGATGAACTCCTTCAGGAGCTTCTGCGCTCTCGCGGAAGAAACCCTCGGGGCGACGAAGAGGGCGTTCGAGCGGGCTTTCGAGAGGGCGGGCGGGTCGTCCCTCACTTCGACGATGTACACCTCCATCTTAGGCGAGGGAGGGCGGAAGAGCTTTGGATAGGCGGCGTCCACGATCGCGTAGCCCTTCGCCTTCCCCTTCCGCTTGAGCTTCCAGAAGCCGTGCTCGTACTCGAGCTTGAAGGGGAGGAGCCAGAAGGGGTAGTAGAGGAGCCTCGGGGGATAACGCTTCAACTTCTTGAGCCCTCGGGCGAGCAACTTCCTCTCCGCCCTCTCGACGTGCGGACTGGGATCCTTCACGCCGAGCCTCACCGCCGCGATTTCCTTCGGGAATTCCACTCGTTAATAGGCGTGCGGGCTTAGATGTGTCGCATATATAGGGGATTTCGGAACTTCTTGATGGACAAAAAGCCGAGATTTGGGAAGTTTAGGCCCGTTGAGTTGTTCGGGGAGGACAAGAAAGGGAGATTTGGAAAGCTGAGGCCGAAGGGGCTCCTAGGGAAGGAAATTGGGCATAAGGGTCAAGGTTGAGATAAGGAGCGGCGAGCGTTCCGTTGCGACGAGCGCCCTCGTCAACGCGGGATATGAGGCCGAAGAGGCCGAAATTTGCTTGCCCAAAGCTTTGGCCGAACGCTTGGGGCTATCGGAAAGGGGGCAACGCAAGTACTTGAGGGTGGGAGGAGAGGTCGTCGTCTCCGACCTCGGGCACGTCGAGGTGAGGATCGTCCCCGGAGGGAAGTGGGTGAGGGCGAGAGCCATATGCGTAGAAGGGGAGCGCGAAGTCCTGCTGAGCGACAGGCTCATAGACGCCCTCGAAATAGTCCCCATAAGCTTCGGGGAAGGCTTGTGGAGGCTGAAAGGCGAAGAGGCGACGAGGCGAAGCGAGCCCCCTCAGCTTTGGTATTAGTTCCTCGCGTTAAAAGAAATCAAGAATCCATACGTGAGGTCCCATGCTCGTCGAATTAACGAGGAGGGGACTGGGATACTCCCTTAGGAAACTAAGGTCGTACGGCCTCAAAGGTTCGTTCAGCTTCTTCGCTCTCCAGATGGGGCTATTGTCCGCGTTTGCGAGGGAACACGGAATTTCCAACGTCCCTCGCTTTGCATCAATCGTCCTGAAGAACAGGGGAGTCATTTGTGGAAAAGAGAAGACTTACCTCCTGAACAGAAAGGAAGCCCTAGAAATGGCATTTGCCGCTTTCCTGAAGGACTTCAAAGCGAATTACCGTTTCTTCTACACTTTGAGGAAATTGAGAGTTCTGGGAGGGCAGTTGAAAGGAATGCGCGGGAATTATTTCGTAGCCGACTTCGACGGGATCGAATGGCACATAAGGCCCTTCGTAACGAGCGACATCTACGGCGGGCCTTTATTGCCCTACCACGAGTTTCTGGCGTACAAGTGGTTCGACAAGATAATGAGGAAGGAAAAGGAGCCCGTGTTCATCGATATTGGAGCTTACATAGGCGGCTATTCCGTTAGGGCGGCGAAGCTAGGCGCTTTCGTCGTGGCCGTGGAGCCAGCGCCCGACAATTTTGAGGTCTTAAAAGCGAACGTCGAGGGCAACGGGCTGGATGTCACACTAGTTGGAAAGGCTATTGCGAGAGAAAGGGGCACAGCATTCATGGATTACGGCCGTGAACCCATGGAGTTTAGCATTCAGGAAAAAGGAATTCCCGTAGAAAGCGAAAGGCTTGACGATTTGGTGGACAATTTAGGCCTCTCAGGAAGCATAGACCTCGTCAAAGTGGATGTGGAAGGAGCGGAGCAAGACGTTGTCCTAGGGGGGTTGAAAACGTTGAGGAGGACGAAGTTCCTCATTATAGAAGTGTGGAAAGAGAATAGAAACGTGCATTCCATGCTCAAGAAGTTGGGCTTTAGATTGCTGGCCCTTAGGAGCTTCGATTCTTTTTATAATGTCGTGTATTCGAGGCGCTAGAAGAAACAGCGAGCGTCCACTTCGGCCCTTCGACCGAGCTCGGGAATGTGTTTCGCGTGGAAGAGCCCCACGCGCACGGGCAAGGGAGGTCCGAAGGGGCTTTCTAAGGAGTGCTGGATTTCCCAAAGGGAAGCTTTGACGACGTTCTTCCCCTTCAAAACGTCCAAGAGGTACGGGTTCGCGTCCCCGGGATAGAAGGGTAGCTTAAAGGGGCGGGCGAATGCCTCCTCATAGGCTTCCAGGCTGTTGGAAGGCTTACGCCGCAGTTTTTTACGCACGAAATCCCCCAGTTCCTTCACGGGGACTTTGAGAGAGCGGGCGAAGGAAGCCCAATGGCCCCTTCCGAACTCCAGGAACTCCTCACGGTAAAATTCCAGCACGTCGTTCAGGAGGGGTGGTTCTCGCTCTCTAGCGTAGTCCGCGAGGAAAATGAGGGACGCGGCTTGGAGGGATAGGGAAGTCCACGCGAGCTCGTTGTCCATGACTTCCCAGAACGTGGGGCAGCTTATCATGGCGTCTTGGCACGCATATCGATAAGCCCTCAGGAGCAACGCTTGCTCTTCGTCCAGCTTCCAGCGTTTCAGGAAGCGATCCTCTTCTTCGACTCCGAGCGCGACCCTCCAGTATTCCTCGACAATTTCCCGCTTAACTCGGCGGAAGACGAAGTCCCTCACGTAGCGGCATACGTCCTTCCTCAGCTTGTTAAATAGGATTTTCCAGGCGGAGCACAAGCACCTCACGAAGACTTCGTCGCCCATGCGGAGG
>CAYNNH010000027.1:0-12682 GCA_964398605.1 uncultured Nitrososphaerota archaeon
TCGAACCCCGGACCTACGGCTCCGGAGGCCGTCGCTCTATCCTCCTGAGCTACGGGCCCTCAATATCCAAATCGGCGACCCTAAAATCTTAAACGGGCTCAAAAATTGCCGCGAGTCCAATATCGATGGGCGTTCGCGTGAGGCACTGGTCGGAGGTCATAGCGGAGAAGGTCATCCAACAGAAGGAAGAGCCGTTCGTCATAGGATCCGGCATAACAACGTCGGGCCCTTTGCACCTAGGCACGATTTGCGAATTCCTCTACCCCTCCGCCCTCCTCTCCTATTTCAAGGAGAAAGGCTACGAGGCGCGCATGATCTTCATCGGCGATACTATGGACGCCTTCGATTCCATTCCCGCCCAGCTAAAAGCGTACGAAGAAGATCTGAAGCCCCACCTCGGGGAGCCCCTCGCCCACGTGCCCGACCCTTATGGCTGTTGCCCATCCTACGGAGAGCACTTCCTGAACGAGGTTCGGGAAGCCATGGAAGTCTTCGACGTGGAATGCGAAGTTTACCCCGCTCACGAGCTTTACTCGAAAGGAGTGTACGACGAGTACGCCCGGCTCTTCGCAAAGAAAGCGGGAGAAGTTAGGGCGCTCCTGCAAGAAGTCTCTGGCAGGAAGTTGCCCGATGAGTGGATGGACTTCGTGCTTCCTCTCTGCGAGAATTGCGGCAAAATAGCAACCACTAGGGTCGTGGAGATCGACGAAAACGGCGTTCGCTACGTGTGCGATAAGGACGTGGGGTACGCGAAGGGATGCGGGCATGAAGGAATGACCCGCTTCTCCGAGCACAAGTACAAGCTCATGTTCAGGCTGGATTGGCCCAGCCGGCAAGACTATTTTGGCGTGGATGTGGAAGGGGCGGGCATGGACCACCACACGAAAGGAGGGACGTGGGAAACCGCGGTCGCCGTACACAGGAGGATATTCGGCAAGGATCCCCCCGTGGGGTTCAAGTTCGGATTCATACTCTTCGGGGGGAAGAAGTACTCGAAGTCGAAAGGAGTAGGCGTGAGCTGGAGGGAAATACTGGAGCTCGTTCCACCGGAGGTCCTCAAGTACTTCCTTTTCAAGCCCAACGTGGACGAGAACAAGGACTTCGTCCCATCGCCGGAGAAGCTGATCTTCCTTTTCGAGGACTACGAAAGAGCCCGACGGCTCTACAGGGAGGGAGCCGTTACGAGGAGCGAGCAGAAGAAGGCCCTCGCCTATAGGCTTTCGACGAAGGAGGACAAGTGGGAGTATCCCTTCGCCGACCTCCTGCTCAAGTACCAAGTGTACAAGGATTGGTTCCTCATAGAGAAGGAGTTCGGCATTAGGGAGCCTTACTTGGAGAAGTACGTCGAAACGTGGGTCGAGAAGGGCATGATACCCGACCGCTACAAGTTCGAAGTTCGTTTCTCGCCCGTCGAGAAATACTTCGACGCCGTCAGGGAGCTGGCGCTCTCGTTGAAGGACGATATGGACAGCGAGGAAATACAAGGCAAGGTCTTCGAGGTGGCGAGGGCGAGGGGGATAGATCCCAAAGACTTCTTCAGAACTCTTTACAAGGCGATACTTGGGAGGGAAAGCGGCCCCAGAATGGGGAGGCTGATAAAAGCGATAGGACCCACGAAGGTAAGGGAAGGGCTTTTGGCCAACCTCCCAAAAGGAAGAAATTCTGGCTGAGTTAAAACTCGGTGGATAGGCGAATCTGGAAGCACCCCAT
Source organism: uncultured Nitrososphaerota archaeon (assembly GCA_964398605.1). Taxonomy (GTDB): domain Archaea; phylum Thermoproteota; class CAYNNH01; order CAYNNH01; family CAYNNH01; genus CAYNNH01. The sequence goes on from CAYNNH010000027.1 coordinate 1,711, forward strand.
TCTCGAGATAAAGCGGGGCAGGGAAATCACGTTCTACTTCGAAGGACAGCCCATGAAGGCGTACGAAGGGGAGAGCATCGCGGTTGCCCTCTACGCGAACGGCGTCGACGTGTTCGGTTGGAGCGTGAAACTGAACCGCCCAAGGGGGGCTTTCTGCATGATAGGGAAGTGCTCCTCGTGCTTGATGGAAGTGGACGGCGTTCCCTACGTGAGGACATGTATCGTCCCCGTTAAGGAAGGCATGCACGTGAAGAGGCATAGGGGTCCGGCGGAACTGCCGAAAACGGGGTATTTCGAATCAAAGCCTTCTGAGCATAAGGAAGTGGACGTTCTCGTCATTGGGGCGGGACCAGCCGGTCTTTCGGCCGCCCTAGCGGCTTCCAAGCTCGGTGTTAAAGTCCTCCTAGTCGACGAGAACTTCAAGCTTGGGGGGCAGCTCATTAAGCAAACCCACAAGTTCTTCGGGTCGAGGGAGTTGTTTGGTGGGCTGAGGGGCTTCCAGATTGGCGAAAAGCTCACCAAGGCCGTGGAGGAGGATCCCAACGTAGAGGTCATGAAGGAAACGACGGCTTTCGGAGTTTTTAGGGACGGCATAGTGGGCCTCGCTTCCTCGGACAAGATCGTCTATGTGAAGCCGAAGTGCACCATCGTGTGCACGGGGGCCGCGGAGAACTACCTAGCCTTCGAGAACAACGACCTGCCTGGCATCATGGGCGCGGGTGGCGTCCAGACGATCATGAACGTCTTCGGCGTTAAGCCGGGCGAAAAAGCCTTGACTGTCGGCTCGGGGAACGTGGGGCTCATCATAAGCTACCAGCTCCTGCAGGCGGGCGTCGAGGTGGAGGCGATCGTAGAGGCGTTACCCTTCATAGGGGGTTGGCTCGTTCACGCGGCGAAGGTTAGGAGGTACGGCGTCCCCATCCTCGTGTCGCACACGGTGAAGGCAGCCCACGGGAGGGAAAAGCTGGAAGGGGCCACCATCGTCGCCCTCGACGAGAAGTGGAGGGAGGTACCGGGCACGGAGCAGGAAGTGGAGTGCGACCTCATGTTGCTCGCCGTGGGTCTGAACCCGTCTTCGGAGCTTCTCATGCAGTTCGGTTGCGACCTCAAGTGGATCAAGGAGCTGGGAGGGTTGACGGCCTTGCGCACGAAGTACCAAGAAACGACGGTGCCGGGAGTGTTCGTGGCGGGAGACGTTTCGGGAATAGAGGAAGCGACCACAGCCATGCTTGAGGGGAGAATAGCTGGACTGAGCGCCGCCATGAAGATAAAAGGTCCCGTGAAAGAAGCGGTGGAGGAAAGGGAAAGGATCTTGGCATATTTGGAGGAGTACCGCAAGTCGCCCGTCTTAGAAAGGACGAGAGAAGGAATCCAAAAAGCGCTCATAGGTGGGAGCCATGTCGGAAGCTAAGAAGACTGGCGTGATAAGCCTAAAAGACTTGGAAAAGTGCGGTCTACTCCCCCCTGAAGAGCGACTGAAGAAGGGACCCGTTGCGATTCTGGAGTGCATAGAGCGTATACCTTGTGACATATGCGTCGACGGATGCCCAGTCGGAGCGATAAGCATGAAGTCCATCATAGACCTCCCGCAGGTAGACTTCGACAAGTGCACGGGTTGCGGGAACTGCGTCCTCATATGCCCAGGATTGGCTGCCTTCGTCGTCGACCTCTCCCCGCCCGACAAGGCTCTCGTCACCATCCCACACGAAATGTTGCCCGAGCCCGAAGTGGGCAAGATGGCCATTCTGCTCACGAGGGAAGGGAAAGAAGTGGGCAAAGGGAAAATCGTCCGCGTCGTGGAGAGGAACAAAACTTACGCGGTCACCGTCGAAGTCCCTAAGGAGTACGCGATGGAAGTGCGGGCGGTGAGGGTGGTAGCGTGAGGGTCGTTTGCCGTTGCGAGGACGTGACGTACGAGGACGTGGTCAAGGCGATTAGGGAAGGGTATAGGGATCTAGAAAGCCTGAAAAGGAAATTGCGTATAGGAATGGGGCCGTGTCAGGGCAGAACGTGCATCCCGATTGTCGCGAGGATCCTCGCAAGGGAGACGGGCAAGAAGGTGGAGGAAATCGTCCTGCCCACGCGGAGGCCTCCCGCGAAACCGGTACCCTTGGGGCTATTCGTGAGAAAATGAAGTACGAAGTCGCCATAGTTGGGGCGGGAGCTAGCGGGCTCATGACCGCCTACTTCCTCCTAGAAAAAGGCGTGGAGCGAATCGTCGTGATCGAAGGAAGCTACATAGGGAGCGGTAGCACGGGGCGTTGCGGGACGGGGATCAGGGCATCGTTCACGAGCGAGGAGAACATAGTCATGATGAGGGAGGCCATCGAGCTATGGAAGAAGCTCTCCGCTGAGCTAGACTTCTACTACAGGCAGTGGGGGTACGTTTGGCTCCTTACGGACGAGCGATTGGTGAGCGCGTACAAGGAATTCTCCCGCCTGCATAACAAGCTCGGCGTTCCCACGGAGGTTAAAAGCCCGGAAGCGCTCGACGAGCTCATACCCTTCATGGAAAAAGCGGATGTCTTGGCCGTATTGCACGACAAAATAGCAGGAAAAGCTGACCCCTTCGAGTGCCTCTTCGCCCTCTCCCGCCACGTTCGGGAAAGGGGAGGGGAGATCAGAACTCACTGCAAAGCCACGAAGATTTTGCTGTCGGGGAAGGAAGTTCGGGGGGTGCTTACCGAAGAAGGAACCGTCGAGTGCGACAATTTGGTCGTGGCGGCCGGCTACGGGACGAGGAAGCTCGTGAAGACCGTCGGAGTCGACTTGCCGCTGGAGAACGTGGTCCACCACATCATTCTCACCGAGAGGTTCAGGGAAAGCTTGAAGCCCATGGTCGTCCACACGGCGACGGGAGCTTACATGACGCAAACGAAGGAGGGGCATTGGATCACGGGAGTGGAAATAGAGGAGGAGGCGGGCGGTCCCTTCTCCGTCCGCCACGATTTCATACCGAAGCTCATGGGCATATGGAGCAGGTACTTCCCCTTCATGCGGAACATGCACCTCCTCAGGTACTGGGTGGGCTACTATGTCATGAGCCCCGACCACCACCCGATCCTAGGGCCCTTGCCGGGGATCGAAGGGCTTTACGTAATGGCGGGGTACAGCGGGCACGGCTTCATGATGGCCCCTTCGGCGGGCAAGTGCGTCGCGGAGTGGATAGTCGACGGAAAGCCCAGCATCCCGCAAGCTGAGAGGCTCACGTATGAGAGGATATTGGAAGGCAGGCTCATCGAGGAAAAAGCCGTCATAGGCTAGGCGATTGCTTTAAGCTCTTTCGCCCTTGTCTCGGGCACGAGCCACACCATCGCCGACGCGATTAGGATGGAGAGCGACGCGAAGAATATGGCTCCCCCAAGGCCGTACATCTCCGCCAACATGCCCACGATGATGGGAGCTAACGCCCCTCCAATCCCTCTAGCTCCGTTGTAGCAGAAAGAAGAACCCGTGGCCCTCACCCTCGTCGGGAAGAGCTCGGTTAGTATCGCCCCGAAAGCGGAGAAGTAGCCGCAAACGAAGGCGTTCACGCAAAGGGCGATGGTCATACCCAAGAGGTCGAGCGAAGCGACGGAGACGTAAAGGTAGAAGACGGACGCCGCGTAGGCTAAGCAATAAGCGCAGAAGGAAGGCCTTCTGCCGAACTTGTCCGCAAACCACCCGAAAAGCGAGTGACCGAACCACCCAATGAGCCAGGACAGCGCGATGTAAGGACTGGGGTCAATTCCCATGGCCTCCTTCAGGTAATTCGGAACCCAAGCCCACACGGCGTAGAACGCGAACATCCCCAAGGACACGAGGACAAGCCCGAAGAACGTGTAGCCTACGACATCCCGATAGAACAGCTGGACGAAGGAAACCCACCTCGTTTTGCGCTTGAGGTCTTCGCTCAACCGCCCAGACCTTTTCGCTTGCACGTACTCGAGCCAGAGCTTGGACTCGGGGAGGAAGGCCCACATCAGGGGGGCGAGGACTATGCACGAAGAGGCGACCAAGAAGCCGATCCTCCAGCCGTAGGGGATCATCACGTAGTGGTAATCGGCGGAGGCGAGGGCCATGCCTATGGGCCAACCGCCCTGCGTTATGCCTATGACGAGGCCCCTGCGCTCCTTCGGCCACACTTCTCCCAATATGGAAACGCCCACGCCCCACTCTCCTCCCAATCCCAATCCCGCCAAGAAGCGCAAAAGGGAAACTTCGGCCAAGTTCCTCGCGAAAGCCGTCAAGCCCGTGGTCAGGGAGTAGAGCGTTATCACGGTTACGAGGGTGCGCTTGCGTCCCACGTGATCGGCGAGTACCCCGAACAAAGCCCCTCCGATTCCCGTGCCCACGAGTTGTAGGGCAAAAATTAGGCCTTTCCAGAACTCAGTAAGGCCAAACTCTAGGCCTATGGGACGAAGGGCGAAGGAAAGCACCATTAAGTCGAAAGCATCGAATGCCCAGCCAGCGACGACGAGCGCTAGGGTCGCGTACATCTCCTTCTTCGTGTAGGACATCACCGCACTACCTCCGCCCCCGCTATTTTGTCGTTCTCGACGGAGAACTTGACGAGGACTCGGTCGAGCAGATTGGATTTCGTATTGAAGGTTTCTCCGCAAACGGAGCATTCCACGTCGGCTCCTATCTCGGCGCAGTACCAAGCCGCGTCCACGTAGAGCTTCCCGCACTTCGGGCACTTAACGAGGGCCACATCGAGCCACGCCTCGGGCATGACGAACTAAGTAAGCCCGTCCGATTATCGAGTTTTGTTCGAGGTATTACGTAAATTCGTCAATCTAAACCTAAAAGAATGGCAAAATTATCACATAGATGGAAAATTTGGTGAAGAGAGGCAAGACGAAGGCCCTTTTCAGGAGGGAGGGGGGAGTTCTTCTGATGAAGTTTGGCGACGATCTGACGGCTTTAAACGGGAAGAAACACGACACGCTCGAAGGAAAGGGTAGAATAAATGCCGAAATTTCCTATACTCTCTTCAAAGAACTCGAGAAAGCGGGAATCAAAACTCATCTCCTCGAGTTCGTTCCCCCCGACTCCCTGCTCGTGAAGGAGCTCGAGATGGTCCCCTTGGAAGTGGTGTGCCGAAGGCTCGCTGCGGGCAGTTTCGTGAAGAGGTATCCCTTCGTCGAAAAAGGGAAGAGATTGGATCCCCCCGTGGTGGAGTTTTACTTGAAGAGCGATGAATTGGGAGATCCGCTCATGAGCGATGATGCCGTGGTGGCTCTGGGGATCCTCTCGCGCGAAGAGCTCGATTACGTGAAGGAAACGACGCGTAAGATATGCAAGGTTCTGGAGGGGTTCTTCGAGAAGAGGGGGATCAAGCTCGTCGATTTCAAGGTCGAGTTCGGGAGGAACAAGGAAGGTAACCTCTTAGTGGCGGACGAGCTAACGCCCGACAGCATGAGGCTATGGGACGCGGAGAGCGGGGAAAGCCTCGACAAGGATCACTACAGGAAGGGAGCCCCCTTAGAGAAAGTTAGGCAAGTCTACGAAGAGTTGCACAGGCGCGTTTGCCATGCCCCTGTTTGAAGTAGAAGTCATCATAGAGAACAAGCCAGCGGCTAGAGACCCGGAAGGCGAAACGATACACAGGGATTTGCTTGTCCTAGGGGGTTATGAGCGCGTCAAGTCCGTGAGGGCGGGCAAGTACTTGAGGATGAAGGTGGAAGCTTCAGACGAGGAGGAAGCGAAAAAGCTGGTTTTCGACGCCTGCAACAAGCTGAGGATTTATAACCCCGTCGTCCACACGTGCACCATCCGCGTCCGCCATGAAGGTGGCGGTCATTAGGTTCCCGGGTAGCAACTGCGACCTAGACACCGTCCACGTCCTTAGAAATGTCGTTGGCGTTGAAACGGATCTCGTTTGGCACCGGGACTTCAGGGGGGATGAGTACGACGCTGTCGTCCTGCCGGGAGGCTTTTCTTACGGGGACTACTTGCGGGCGGGGATCATAGCGGCCCACAGCCCCGCCATGAGGGAAGTGAAGGAGATGGCGAAGGAAGGGAAGCCCGTTTTGGGCATATGCAACGGGTTCCAAATACTCATCGAAGCGGGCTTGTTGCCCGGGGCTTTGCTCATCAACGACTGCCTCAAGTTCGTCTGCAAGTGGGTCATCTTACGCGTCGAAACGAGCAGAACCGCCTTCACATCGGGCATCGAGCGGGGGAGGTTGCTAAGGATGCCCATAGCCCACCAAGAAGGCAGGTACTACAACACTCCTGAGGGGATCAGGGAACTCGAGGAGAACGACCAAGTCGTCTTTAGGTACGTCGACGAGCGAGGGGAGTGCACCCCCGAAGCGAATCCCAACGGATCCGTGGGGAACATAGCGGGCATATGTAACGAAGAAGGGAACGTCGTCGGGCTCATGCCTCACCCCGAAAGAGCTTCGGAGAAGGTGCTCAGCCCTTACGGCACCGAGGACGGAGCACTAGTGTTCAGGTCCATGTTGAGGTGGAAGAAGTGATCGTTTCCGGCGTCCCCGTCGAGCTAACTCCCGAGGAAGTGGAGGAGGTTAGGAGGAGGCTCAAGAGAGAGCCTACGCCTGTGGAAATAGGGATGATCGACGTCATGTGGAGCGAGCACTGTTCGTACAAGAGTAGCAAAGCCGTCCTCAGAATTCTGCCTAGGCGAAGCAAGAAGGTCATCGTGGGGCCGGGGCAGGACGCGGGAGTGGTGGACATCGGGGACGGGCTCGCGGTCGTCTTCAAGATAGAAAGCCACAACCACCCGTCCGCCATCGAGCCCTACAACGGCGCCGCCACGGGGATTGGCGGTATCATAAGGGACGTGCTGTGCATGGGGGCGAGGCCCATCGCCCTCCTAGACCCCCTCAGGTTCGGGAAGTTGTCGAGCAGGCGTAGCGTGTGGCTGTTCAAGAACGTGGTAAAGGGCATAGCGGATTACGGAAACCGCACGGGCATCCCCACGGTTGCGGGAGAAGTGGAATTCGACGAGGACTTTGAGGCAAATTGCCTAGTCAACGTCGCTTGCGTGGGCATTGCCCGCAGGGAGCGCATCATACCGAGCATCATGAGGAATCCCGGCGACATCATCGTGGTCGCCGGAGGGGGGACGGGCAGGGACGGCATCCACGGCGTTACCTTCGCCTCTAGGACCTTGACGGAGAAATCGGAAGAAGACCGGCCAGCCGTCCAAGTAGGCGACGCCTTCACGAAAAAAGTGCTCATAGACGCCACCTTGGAGGCCATCGAAACGGGGTACGTAACGGGATTGAAAGACCTCGGAGGAGGAGGAATAACGTGCGCCACGTCGGAAATGTCCAACAAAGGGGGGACGGGCGTTGAGCTGGAGATCGACAAGCTCCACGTGAGAGAAGAGGGAATGAGCCCCTACGAGCTCATGTTGTCGGAGTCTCAAGAGCGAATGCTATTCGTCGTGAAGCCGGAAGGCTTGGAAACCGTTACGCGCATCTTCGAAAAGTACGGGATCCCGTACTCGATCGTAGGGAGGGTCACGGATACGGGGAGGCTCGTGGTGAAGTACAAGGGGGAAGTGGTCGCGGACATCCCCCCTTGGATAATCGTCGAAGCCCCCCTCGCGAGGCGGGAAAGCCGCAAACCTGAGTACGTGGAAAAAGCGTGGGAGTTCCCCAGACCTCCCGTGCCCGAGGACTTAGAAGACGCCTTCCTCAAGGTGCTCTCGAGCCCCAACGTGGCGAGCAAGGAATGGGTTTACAGGCAGTATGACCACGAAGTGGGCATTAGGACCGTCCTCAAGCCAGGAGATGGGGATGCGGCCGTCCTGAGGCTGTTGGAAAAGCCAGGCAGAGCGATCGCCGTTACGGTGGACGGGAACAGCAAGTGGTGCTACCTCGACCCCTTCAACGGGCACGCGGGGGTGGTCGCCGAAGCGGTGAGGAACATAACTGCCGTCGGCGGGGAGCCCCTCGCCGTCGCCGATGGGTGCAACTTCGGGAATCCCGAAAAGCCGGAAGTTTACTGGCAGTTCAAGAGGAGCGTGCAAGGTCTCGCGTACATGCTCAGGGCGCTGGGGATCCCGTGCGTAGGCGGGAACGTGAGCTTCTACAACGAGGACGAGGTGACGAAGAGGGCGGTCAAGCCGACGATCTTCGTCGTCATGGTGGGCCTTGTCAAGCGCTTGGAATGGGTCAAGGGGATGGGGTTAAGGGAAGAGGGCGATCCTCTCTTCGTCGTCGGCAAGACGTACCCCGAGCTCGGCGGATCCGAGTACTACTACGCCGTCCACGGAGTTTGTGCGGGCATACCTCCAAAGCCGGATCCCGAGGCAGAAATAGCTTCCATGAAGCTCGTAAGGGAAGCCATTAGACGCGATTACGCATTAGCGGTGCACGATTGTTCGAGCGGTGGGCTTTCTGTATGCGTTGCGGAGATGTGCATCAAGGGAAGTAAGGGGGCGAGCGTGGAGTTGCAGAGCGTCCCTTCCGCTTGCGGAAGACTCGACGAGTTGCTTTTCTCGGAGAGTCACGCTAGGTACGTGGTTGAGGTTCGTAAAGGGCACGAGAAGGAGTTCCTGAAGCTCTCGAAGGAGTTGAGGGTTCCCGTTGGAAGATTGGGAAGCGTGGGTGGCGATGAGCTCGTCTTCACCTGGAAAGGGAGCAAAGTGATTGAGGCGAGCCTAGCCGATTTGGAGAAGGCGTGGAAGGAGAGCATCCCCAGAGCGGTGGGTGATCTGCCGTGGAAGGGGTAGCGGGGGTCGTGGAAAAAGCAGGGAAGGCCGTTGAAAAGCTAAGCGCCGTGCTGTGCTCCATTCAACACAGGGGCAAGGTAGGGTGGGGGCTCGTCTTTTTGAGTAAGTCGGGGATGAGGGCGATTTTGGAGGATGGCTTCCTCTTTTCGAGGAGGGGGATTTGCGAGTTCGAGGCAAGGGCCTCCGTAGGTCACGTAAGGGAATGGGATGTTCGCCAACCGATCATCTCCAAAATCGGAAGGTACGCGTATGCCTTCTCAGGAATCGCCAAGAAAATGAGGAATCAAATCGAGGAAGTAGCCGAAATGGGAGAGGACCTGCTCGACGCCCTCGAAGAGAGTCCAGCTTTTGAAGAGGAGTACTTCTCTGGAGTGGTTTTGGGCGAGGGAGGCGAGCTTTATGCGTTAAGGAGCGCGTACGGTCTGAAACCCCTCATCATGGGAAGAATAGAAGAAGGGTTCGTGGTCGCTTCGGAAAGCGTGGGCGTCGATGTCTTGAGAGGGGAGGTCGTGGGGGACGTGGCGCCGGGGGAAGTCATAAAGTTAAGCCCAGAAGGGCTGGAGAGGAAGCGAGTCGCTCCTTCGAGGAGCGGCTGTTGCGCTTTCGAGCTTATGCATTTCGCGAGGCCCGATTCGGTTATTGACGGACATTCCGTGCACCGCCTTAGGGAAGAACTGGGAAGAAAGCTAGCGGAGAGAGATTGGGTGAAGGGGGATGTCGTCGTGCCCGTTCCCGAGTCGGGGAGGAGCTACGCCCTCGGGTATTCGCTTGAGTCGGGAATCCCCCTTAGGGAAGCCATAGTGAGGAACCCTTACGTCTGGGGGAGAATAGCCCGGAAGGACGCTACTAGGATAGGCTTAAGGGCCATCAGAAGCGCGGTGAGGGGGAAGTCGGTCGTCCTCGTGGACAACTTCATCTTCTCGGGGAATACGGTGAAGTCAGTGGCATTGAAGCTGAGAGAAGCTGGGGCGAAAGAAATACACCTCAGACTCGCCGCTCCTCCCATCAGGAGGGACTGTCCCTTCACGCCGAAGAGGAAGAAGCTCAAGAAACTATCCCCCGAGAGCTTGGGAGTTAATAGCGTTTTGTACCTAGAGGAGGACGATCTGAGGGAGAGGTTGCCGAGGAGGACGTGCATGGACTGTTTGTCGAGGAAACCGCAAATGATATTGGCGGGTAGGGAAGGGGGATAGTCATGCCGGGAATCATAGGCATCTACGCTTTCGACGAGAAATGGAGCATGGCCCGCTTCACGTATTACGGCTTGCTCGCCCTCCAGCATAGGGGCCAGGAAACGTGCGGGATAGTCACGTACGACGGGAAGGGGCTCCACAGGTTCGCCTCCGAGGGGTTCGTCGACCAAGCAATAACGCCGGAAATCATCGAGAAGCTCCCGGGATGGATAGGGATAGGGCACGTAGGGACGAAGAAGTTCCCGGAAGAACAAGTTGAGCCTGTTCTGATAAAAGAGCCTAAAGAGCTCGCCCTTTGCTTCAACGGGAAAATTCTGAAGCTCGACGGGAAGGAAGTAAAGGAACCCGACGCAATCGCTTTAGGAAAGGCTCTCTCGGAGGAGTTATCGAAAACTTCGGATCCCCTCGAAGCCGTGGAGGAGTTGGACAAACGCCTGTACGGCGTTTACTGTTACGTCGCCCTCGACAAAGAGGGTAACATGCTCGTCGCGAGAGACAAAACGGGCATGAAGCCCTTCGTCATCGGTAGCTTCGGCTTCGATTACGGAGTGGTGGCCTCCGAAAGTTGTGCCATTGACGTGATAGGAGCGGACTACAAGATGGACATCGAGCCCGGGGAGGCCTACCTGTTCACGCCCTACAGCATAGAAAAGAGGCGATTTGCGAAGCCTTGTCCTAAGTACTGTGCCTTCGAGTACGTTTATTTGGCGAGGCCCGACTCGATCATCAACGGCAAGTCCATCTACGAAGTGAGGATGCGCATAGGCGAGATACTCGCCGAGGAAGGGAAAGTGGATGCGGACATCGTCTTGGGCGTCCCCGCGACAGCGATACCGTTCGCCATGGCTTACGCGAACAAGACGAAAATCCCCATAGGCATGGGATTCGTGGCCACTGGGAGGGCCGTTAGGAGCGCCATCAAACCCACGCAGTTCGAGAGGCTCATGGGAGTTCAGCTGAAGCTTAACCCGATAAGGAGCGCCATGTCGGGCAAGCGTATCGTCCTCATCGACGATAGCGTCGTTCGTGGGACAACGACCAAGAACACGGTAAACCTCATGCGCAACAGGATAGGCGTGAAGGAAGT
>CAYNNH010000028.1:0-12607 GCA_964398605.1 uncultured Nitrososphaerota archaeon
CTTCTACTTCGTTCAATACGTAGTGAAGAACCTCGGCAATAACCCCATCAGCTTATCGATCCTCGACTTCTTCCACCCCCGCAACTTGGGAGAAGGTGTGCTCCACGCATGGTACAATCGATCGGCCTGTGCCGTGTGCATGAACCTTAGCGGCGTGGATTCCTTCTTCGTGGTAACCGGCATTGTTTCAGACATCAAGTTCAATTACCAAGTCGCCAACGACTCGGAGACCGACGTGTCCTCTCCCGATTGCTCTCCTTACTTCCAGTTCTTCAAGCTTAAGACTCTAACCAACAACAGCGAGGTTTGGGCGTTGGACATTTCCTGCGGCTTCCAAGTCGACTTGTCCCTCAACCCCGGCGATGTGACGAGCTTCGTGGTGGCGAGGGCGCTTTCTCCTTCCTTAGGCGGAGCCCTTTCTGCCTTCTTGGAAGCTAGGGATTACCGAAGCTGGTTCGAGTACACGGAAGACGAGTATTCCTCCTGGCTTCAGAAAAGCCTGTTCCCGAGGGGGAACGCGAAGCTTCGGGAAGCCTACGAGCGTAGCCTCGTACAGCTGAAGCTCGCCCAAAACCCGAAAGTCGGGTGCTTCGTCGCCTCCCAGAACCCCGAGTACTACGCCCACAAAGCGTGGATGCGCGACGGGGCTTTCTGCGCTATGGCCCTCGATTTGGCGGGCCATCACGAGGAAGCGGAGGCCTTTTGGCGCTGGATGGCTTCAAAACAATTGCCCGACGGTAGCTGGAAAGTCTCGTACAGCTTCTGGAACAACTCCATGACGCCTGACGGTTACGCGGGCTCCCCCAACTCCGATCCCGAATACGATAGTTGCGGAATGTTCCTCTACGGGATCCTCCTCCACTACTTGCTGACGGGGGACCGAAGCTTCTTAGAAGAGCTTTGGGACGCTATAAGCAAGGACGCGGAGTGGCTCTGCTCGAACAGGGAAGCCAATGGGTTGATCGTAGCGGATAGGAGCGTGTGGGAAGAAGACCTCGCCCACTACACGTGGACTCAAGGGTGGGCAGTCCTCGGCTTGAGAGCAGCGTCCAAAATAGCCCTCGAAATGGGCAACGAATCCCTTTCCGGCTACTGGGCTTCCGTCGCCGAATCCATCAAGGATGCCATTGAGGAGCAAATCTTCAGCGGCTTTTACGGGAGGTCGATGGAAAGCAACACAACGGCCGACTCATCCACCTTAATCCTCGTCGCTTTCGGGGTCGTTCACCCCAACTCCACGAGGGCGGATAGTCACTACTCGAAAATAACCGACGCGCTCAGCTTGGGGGAAGGCATTTCTAGGTACGTGGGCGACCAATACCACACTTCTGAGCCTCCTTGGATCATAACGACGGCTTTCGCGGGCATGTGCGAGGTAGTTCGTGGGGATGTAGAAGAAGCCCAATACCGCCTAGAATGGTGCTTGGACAGCTTTTGCTACGGTTGCGTGGCTCCTGAATGTCTTTCCTCGAAGTCCGACTTACCCTTCTTAGGGACTGCCCCGCTCCCCTGGTCCCACGCCATGGTCGTCTGGCTTTCTTTGCTGATCGATGGCAAGATCCCCGAACCTCCTCTCTACGCGAACGTGAGCGGCGTGGTCAAAGCGGGGGGAATCCCCGTCGAGGGAGCGAACGTCTCCCTCGTCGTGGACGGAGTTGTGTACCGAACTCTCTCGGACGCAAATGGGGAGTTCCGGTTCGACAAGATCCCGCCTGGGAAGGGGATTCTGATCGTGGAGAAGGGATCGGAGCAGATGAACCAGACCGTTTACATACGCATGGCGACGGAGGAAAAATTCAAATTGGAGTTTGCCGCCCCCATCCAAGCAGGGAAGCCCGCTTTTGAGGTTTGGTGGCTCGTGATCGTCGTGGCGATCGTCGTCGCGGTCATCATAGTAGTAGCGTTGTGTGTGAAGAAGCGTGTTTGGAAACGTTGGATCAAGTGACTATATATCTCTTGATACTATGAAATCAAGTGAGCCTCGGCCTATTCAACCCGTGGTGGAGGGATCCGTCGCTCGTAGAGGACATTGAAAAAGTGAAGGAAGCCCTTTCCAAGGGGAAGCGCCTCGTTTACGGGAAACCTAAAAGCGGCTGGTATGTCATCGTGGGGCCCAGACAAGTGGGGAAGACCACGTGCCTTTACCTCATGATCCGATCCCTCTTAGGAGCGGAAGAGGCGAAAAACGTCGTTTACGCGTCCTGCGAGGTTTTCACCAGCTTCAGAGACTTGCTCGACTTGCTTAGGGGACCGTGGAGGTGGCTTTTCTTGGACGAAATCACCTTCTTGGAAGGGTGGGAAAGGGCGGTCAAGGTGGCGTTAGATCTCGGCTTGTTGAAGAGCAAGAACGTGTACATGACGGGCTCCTCGACTGCTTTCCTCAAAAAGGAAACGTTTCCGGGCAGGGGAATGAAGTTCGTCGAAATGCTCCCCCTAGATTTCCGGCGTTTTTGCCTTCTTTTCGCAGAGGGAAAATTGCGACAAGCCCTAAAAGAGCCCTCTTGGCGTGCTTTGTACGCCTTCGTGGACGAGCTCAACGAGCTCCTTCGACATTACCTGCGTTGTGGCGGCTTCCCCAGAGCCATGTACGAAGAAATGGAAGGGGGTGGAGTGAGTGATTCGACCTATGAAACGCTCCTGTACTGGATTGGCGGCGATGTCCTCAAGCTCTCTAGGAGCAAGGAAATCGCTTTCGCCGTCCTGAAGGGAATTGCCCGCAGGTACGGAACGCGTTTCTCCCTCAACGCCCTCAGGTCGGAGCTAGCCCTAGGATCCCACAGAACAGTGGGGGAATACCTCGAGTTGCTCGAAAGCCTCTTCGTTCTGAGACAATATTTCCAGCTGAGGGGGATGGACAAATTGCTCAGGAAGGAGCGCAAAGCCTACTTCGTTGACCCCCTCTTGGCGAATTTGGCGGCGAAGGTTCTCTTGGGTCGGGAAATCGAGGAGTCGCTACTAGTCGAGGGGGTCGTAGGGGAGCACTTGAAGAGGGCATATCCGGAGCCTCGGCACGTAGTGGGGTTCTTCGTGGGCCAACACTCGGAAACGGACTTCGTCGTCCATCCCGAGAGGATCGGGGTCGAAGTCAAGTGGAAGAGAAAGGTGCGGGGGGAAGAGTTCCCGAACCCGAGGAAGTTCAAGCGTAAGCTTTTGCTCAGCGTGGAAGATTACGAGGAAGGAGAGGTCGCTGTGGTGCCCGTTTCCGTCTTCTTGGCAACTCTTGAAATACCCTCGGAGGTGCCTTACCGGATTACTCGGTGAGCTCTTTCTCGTGCACCTTGCACCAGTACCACGTGTAAAAAGCGACGGAGGCGACTATGGCGAGACATATGGCGAGTATGATGATCCCCTCTTCCTCGGGAGTCATCTAAAAAAGAGGGGAGGGATTTTAAGCGGTTGCCGAAGGAGCTTTTCGCTTCCTCCTCTTCCTCAGGTATAGGAACGCTAGGATCGCCCCGACAGCCACCACTACGCCTATGAGGACGTATGTCCAAATGGGAGCAACCGCTGGCGGTTTTGAGGGCGTTTTGATCGTCCTTATTTCAGTTCTCGCGACATTTCCAGCTCCGTCTACTGCTTCGACGTAATAATAGACCGTCGCCCCAGCGGGCAATTCGGCGACGCCCACCCACTTCCCTTCCACGTAGGACATCTTCACCTTCTTCCACGTTTCGTTGTCGGTGGAGTAGTAGAGCCAAACGCCCGCAATTCCCGAGCCTTCGTCCTCGGCAGTCGCGTTGACCATGAGCGTGCTATCCTTAACGCGTATTTCCAAACAGCACACGCTCGGCTTCTTCAGATCCGCGACTTCGTAGCTGTACGTGTTGCTCTTCGCGACGTTGCCCGCGTTGTCCCTCGCTTCCACGAAGTAGCTCACCTTCGCCCCGTAAGGCTGGGCGGGGATGGAAGCGTTGTACGTGTTGCCGAAAGCACGGCTCATCGTTATCGTTTGTTCCTTGCCCTCGACGACGATGTGCAAGATGACTTCTTTCACCCCGGAAGCCTCTGGGGGCTCGCTAACGTTGACGTAAATGGTGGGCGAAACGTCGTACTCCACGATATCGGGAACCCTCCTTGGAGCCGAGATGGCTGGCGGATAGGGATCCGAGACCGTGTAGGATTGGACATCGGAAACTCGGGATTGATCGTCCACGTCCGTTGCGTTCACATAATAATCGACCTTCGCGGCGTAAGGTTGGGACGGGATCACGGCTTGATAGAAGCCTCCCGACAAGTCCATGCGCACCTTCGTGTAGGCGCCTCCGTTCACGCGGTAGTAGAGGAAGACATCCCTGAGGCCGTTGTCGTCGGTTACGTTCGCCCTGATGGTGACGGATTGATTGTAGGCGGGAGTTGCTGGCTGTTGCTCGACTGAGTGTATTTTAGGCCTATGTGATGGGAGGGTCGTGTAGTTGTACGTGCCGCTCTGACCCAAGTTCCCCGCGTTATCCTCGAATGTTGCGTAGTAGGATACGTTGTCGCCGATATTCCCCGTAGCGGGTATGATGGCGTAATAAATGTCGTCCCTAAGTTGGTTCATTTGAATGGGTGTCTGGGCAACCCCATTAATCGAGTAGTGGAGGTAAACCGTCGATGCGTTGATGCCTGAACCCTCGTAACCATCGTAAATGTCGGAGAGCTTGATGGTTACATTCACATCATCGCCGTATGTGACGTCGTCCCTCGGCGGGGATTGGTTCACCCAAACGGCGTAGGGCGCGTCGTTATCGACGACAGTAAAGGAGTAAGGCCCGTCCGTCGAGTTGTTAGGCCCCGGGTATACCGCATTGTCCTCCGCGATGATGTAGTAAGTTACTGTTGTGTTCCACGGAAACGGCCCTACGCTCGTGGAGTATCTGCCGGAATACTCGTCCCCCGATACGCGTTGCATCTCCTTTAGAATCCAGTTGATCCCATCAATCGAGTACTTGAGCCAGACATGGGCGACCGTCGACGGGTCGCTTGCGTTGGCGTAAACGATAACGATGTCACGATAGGTAGGTGGAGATGGCTCGTGAGAGACCGCGGTTATTGCGGGTCCTGTATCGTCGGAGAAATCGTAAATGACGAAATTATTGAAGGGGTTCGGCATGTTTAAGAGAAGCCAGTCCCCCGTGTTTCCATAGGAATCGGGGACATAGTCATGGTCGGGACCTCCGTCTGTTTGCGTTGAGAAGAGAATCATCAGTAATTGTCGAGCCGTTGTAGTCGTAAAGGAGCTCAATCCGACGTGCTCTAATGGGACGCACATGACGGAAATGTGTCTCGTATCGTCGCTCTTGTGGTTCTGATAAGGATACGCTTGGCTCAAATTATATACGACTTGGTCGGAGGAATTCTTAACTTCGCCGACATCCTCCCAAGCCGTACCGGGGTCGTCCTGCGGTTGGGACAGGTCGTAAGCGCCGATGGCGTATGTCCAACCCGGGTTTGTCGTGTTGCCGCCATACGTCGAGCTCCTTGGAAGGATGCCAGCGGTCGGACTGAACGTATAAATGAAGAAGTTGAGTGAGGACCAGTCATACGTATAGCTACCAGACCGCGTATCTAGCCTCAGGAACAAGTGAGTTGCGTTGTAAGTTGCGCAAACGAATGTCAAATCATACTGATCAGGACCTGCATCGTGGTCAGCATCGTGAGCGACGAGTATCTCTGAGAGTAACGGATCCCAGTAAGCGGGATCTGGATCCATGGGGAGAGTGAACCCCTTTTGATCGGGCGCATGATCGGCATCGTAGGGTGCCGTTTCGAAATCTTTCGCCGCTACTACCACAACCCTTATCCTTCCGGTGGCAAGCGAGGACCAGCCTCCGAGGATACTTACGGGAACTCTCAACTCTATCTGATTGCCATAGTAGGCGTAGTCATCTCCTGTTAAATCCGCTATGTTGGCGTAATTCGTGCCATCAGTTTGATAGACGCGTACCGTCCAAGGATCGTAGAGATAGATGCCGTAATCCCAGCCTATATCCAAGGGGACATTCCCTCCGTCGGGCGTAAGAGTTGCTCCCGTGCTGTTGTCCTCGTCCCAATCGATGAGGATGTAATAGTTTTCAAAGTCGCCTACGTCCTCCCCTCCCCAGAAGTACGCTCCCTCGCGAAGGGCTATTCGGAAATACACGTAATTCGCGTCGTGACATATGGAGAAGTTTGCTAGGTCACGATCCCAATCATGTCCATCATTATACTTCCAGTTATCGTCGATGGGATCCACGTACGCGGAAACTCCTTGCCAATCGCTGAAATTTCCATCGATGCTTATAGTCCGGTAATTGTAGGCCAATTGAGGTTGGTAAAGGTTTGTTGTTCGTTCATCGAACAACGGAATCGCGAAGCTTAGGAGGATTAGCGGGACGATTAAGGCTACGTACAGCCTCCTCATCTGCTTTGTATCGCCAAAATCATTAAAGCTTTCACCTTATGCTAAACGTGGCCATCTGCCAGCTGACAACGCTGGATTGGGCGATATTGGGCGTTTACCTCGGGGTCACGTTTTATCTGGGCTTGTTCATCCGCCGCTTAGGCACGAAGGACGCGACGCACTACTTCTTGGCGAAGCGGAAGTTGCCTTGGTGGCTCGGGGCGGCGGGCTTCGGAGCTTCGGCGACGGCGACGGACACGCCCATGTGGTACGCGTACCTCATCTACAACTACGGCGTGAGGGGGATCTTCGTGTCCCCCGACTACACGCACGGTTTGGCGAGCTTGCTCTACGCGAGGAGGTTCAGGGCCCTGCGCGTGTGGACCTTGCCCCACTTGGAAGAAAAGCGGTGGGGAGGTCTGGCGGCAGTCTTGGCGAGGGCGAGCTGGGCAGCTGGAGCCATCAACGGCTCCGCCTGGACTCTGGCGTGGATCAACTACGCCACAGGCCTCATCTTCAACATGTTGCTCGATTGGGACCCCATGTTCTCGACCATTTTCGTGAGCTCCGCCACGTGGCTCTACACCTTCGTTTCTGGGGCTTGGGGCGTTGCGACCACCGAAATGATGCAGTTCGTCTGGCTTTTGACCGCTTTCGCCGTCGTCGCCTACTTCACCATATCAGCGGCGGGAGGATTCGCCAACATCATGGCCCACGAGCCTTGGCCCGGCTTCTTCAACCCCTTCCACTCCACGCCCGACTGGCCCCTTTGGTTCACCATTTTGCTCATCTGGCACCAGTTCCTTTACGGGTGGGGCGAGTTGGGCTACGGAGCGGGGATGCAGAAAGTCTTCTCCTCGAAGGACCTCATCCACGCGAGCTTCACGGGCATCGCCGACTGCATCTACATCCAGATAAGGGACTTCATCTGGGGGATCGCCATCGTGGCGGCGGCCACCGTCCTCATGCCCAACCTTCCCGCCTTGGAAGCCCAGAAGGTTTGGTACTACTGCGCATTCGCCTACACTCCTCCGGGGGTGCGGGGCTTCATCTTGGCGGGGATCATGGCGATTTACATGGCGGCGGTGAGCGTCCAGCTCAACGTGGCGGGCAACTACTTCGCTTGGGATTGGTACAAGCGCTTCTTCAACCCGAAAGCTTCGGATACCCGCGTCATATGGGTTGGGCGGATTGCGGGAAGCTACGTGCTTGCTCTCTCTTGGTACATCGCGTGGGTCTACTACTACTACGCCGCCTTCCCGATAGGGTACGTGTACGCGTACGGCGCCATCATAGGGGCTTCGACGGGCTGGCCTTGGGTCTTGAAGTGGCTCTGGTGGCGCGTGAACATGTGGTCGCTCATGGCGAAGGACCTCATCAACCAAATCCTCTACTGGATGTACATGGTGTGGCCCGCTGGAGCCGCTTTGGGAGGCTGGGTCCTCACCGTCTACCTCATAGGCCTCGGGGGCTCTTGGGCCCTCTTCTTCCTAACGCTCTACCTGACGAAGCCTGACCCCATTCCGAAGCTCGCGAAGCTCTACGAGATAGCGAGGCCACCTGGCTTCTGGGGCCCCGTGAAAAAGTACGTCGAACGCATGGAGGCTGAGAGCCGATGATCGTTGATCGCATCAAGAACGAGGACTTGAGGGAAGTCGTCGAGTACTTGCTGCTCTTCGCTTTCCTCGTCTTGCTCGACACGGGCGCCTACACGGCGTGTTTTATTTCGCCCATGGAGGGGCTGATCTTGCTCGCGATATCATTCTTCTGCCTCGCGGAGTGTTGCGTCAGCTTCGTTCGTAGGGTCCGCCCGATAAACCAGAAGCTCATAGAACTCGAGAAGAAGCTGAAGGAGGAGGAGCTGAGATGACGGATCCCCTCACTTTGGCGACGGCGGTCACGGTCGCCCTCTTCTTCCCCACGCTTTACTTCATGGTCAAGCTCTCGAAGGCTTACTTGGGAGGCGGAGGGTCGAGGTCTCCCGCCTTTTACGCACTGGCTTACGCGGGAATTTCCGCCCTCACGGGCGTTTTGCAGTCCGTCATAGTGAACGATTGGACGCCTCTTTACGTCTTCCCCTTCGGCGTCGTCTCGTTCCTCCTCGCGTTGAGGATGCTCAAGCACTACGAGGAATACAGCGTCCTGCCAGAATTACTGCTCATCCTCTCGAGCAACATAGGCGGGACTTTCGTGCTCGGCTGGTGCATAGGGCTCAGGCGCATCCTCTCCCTCATCGCCTACTATTTCTGGTCGGCCGCCATGAACCCCATCTTGCTCTTCGTGGCGCTTTGGATAAACAAGCAATACTACAAACTCTCCCTGCCGTGGCACACGGGCTTGCTCTTCGCCATGTGCCAAGTCTACAATCCCCACCCAGCGAGCGCGTACGTCATGCTCGCGATGGTCGTTGGGTTTGCGAAGTTCTCCGAAATAGGCGCCCCCCAGTTCCACATGGTCATGTCGAACAACATCATGCTGTGGCTCCCGTGGCTGGCGTACTTCACGAGCATCGCCGAATACATCAAGGACAAGGGGGTCGAACTCCTCCCGGGCAAGTGGAACTTCATCGACATCTGGCTCATACCGGGCTTGGTCGCGACCCCCTTAAGCCCCATAGGGATCGTCGTCTTCGGGTGGACGAACGTGGAGGTCAACCTCACCATCTTGCTTATCGCTCTGGGCGTAGGGTTGTTGCAGATCCTCTGGTGGGAGAGAGCGGATAGGCCCGTGAGGGCGAAGGAGTACGAAGAGGCCCTATAATTGCCTCTTAACCCACTCGGAAAAAGCTGGAATTACGTTCTCGACGAGGTTCTTCGCTTCCTTGAAGAGCAAGTCGTAGTCCAATTCAAAAGAGGGCCCCGCTAAGAGGGATTCCAATTTGGCTAAGCCGCTGATGGATTTAGCAAGTTCCGCATCCATGCGCCCCATTTCAGCAAGCTTCCTAGGACATTCGGAGCGTGACACGGCAACTTCCGGCGCCGCCGAAAGGACGAAGTGTTCGCACACGTCTAAGATCGATGATAAAGTCCTGTACAAAGCCCTTTCAAAAGCGTACGTGTGCGAAATATCCTCTAAAATCCACGCGAGGCCCCGCTTGATGCACTCGTCTAGGAATGCACGATTCCTCGCCAATTCGTTAAGGCATCTTGAAACGACGCTCACTTGAAAATCCTCACTTCTCTTTTAGAATGAATTCCCGTAAGCATCCGACCGCTGAGGAGGAGGCAATGTCCGTTGTGGAGCGTCACGCGGGGAAGATCATGCGTTTGAAGGGGGTCGTCGGAATCGGCGTGGGGAAGAAGAACGACGAATTCTGCATCGTCGTATGCGTCGAGAAGCGGACGCCCGATTTGATGAAAGCCTTGCCGAAAGAGCTCGACGGCTACGAAGTGGTCGTGGAAGAAGTGGGGAAGATCAAAGCCCTTTGACCTTCCGATGCTTTGCGAGCTTGAGCTTCCTCCTCAGCGCGAGCAGACCTCCCGCTAGGGCGAGGCCTAAGCATGTGGAAACCGACGTGTAGAACGTGACTTCCTCGGGCCGGATGCCCGCCCTGACGACCTTCGTGCATATGCGCTCGTACAATCCTTCGCAAACGTAATTGTCGAGCTCCGTCTTGTCGATGGGCCCCCCGTAGATGCGGACGGCGTACCTAACTGACTTCCCCGGCGGGATGGTCGTGGACTCGAACTCGAAGCGTATGGAAGTCCATATGGAATAAGCGGAGATGCTGTACTCCATCCAGACGGCGTATATGCCCTTCTTTTCCAAGTTGACCAAGCCAGCGACGCCCGTTTCAGGGTCGGTGTACGTGTCGTTGTCGAAGAGCATGGCGATATCGGCGCACCCGTACGCCCTCTGCCAGCTCAGCTTCGTGATCGTGAAGACGTCTCCCATCTTGATGACCATCTTATCGTCGTCCGTCGAAGCCCCGAACATGCACGCCCACTCCACTGAGAAGCCCACTTTCGGGTCCCACGTGGCGGAGATGGTCACGGGCTTATCCCCTGTGTTCTCCAAGTAGTAGTAAACATCCACGTAGTAGCCCGTCGTGTAGATGGTGATACCCTTCGAGACCTTCAAGCCCGCGAGCATGGTCCCCGAAGGGAAGGTAAAGGACAGGTTCACTGACGCCCAGAGGGGGCTCGTCGGGCCTTTCGAAAGCTCCCAATAGCTTTTAAACAGCGTTCCAGGCCAAGGCTCGTTCGGGCACCACTCGTAGGGGTAGCGTTCCCGCGTGATGATGTCCATTCCGACGGACTTCACGACCCAAGAGACGATTCGGCCCCCCTTCCGGTCGATGGTGATCTTCACTTCGTCGTTCTCTAGGATGGCCTTATCGCCAGATATGGTCGCCTTCGGGGCGGCGTGGACCTTTCCCACGTTGGCCGAGAAGACGAGGAACGCCAGAAGAATTAAGGCGACTAAGCAGGCGGACTTATGCCTATTTGTGACCATTTCCCAGCCCCCACCACGACCGCGTAGCTTATGCTGGAACCCGGATTCAGCCTCACGGTATCGAAGACGAGCCTAACGCAAGCGCCCCAATACCCGCTCCCCCTGAGGTCGTTCGCGTACCTTCCCGAAGGCTGGGGGATCCTCAAGTCGAGCTCGATGCTCTTCAGCGAGCCCCTCAACACGGAAATTTTCGCCCCGTCCTTCATGTATGAATCGAACAGGACGACCTCGCC
This sequence comes from uncultured Nitrososphaerota archaeon, assembly GCA_964398605.1. GTDB lineage: Archaea > Thermoproteota > CAYNNH01 > CAYNNH01 > CAYNNH01 > CAYNNH01. The sequence continues at coordinate 11,050 of CAYNNH010000028.1, forward strand.
CGACGGGTCGTACTCCTTGATGCTCCCTATGGGCTTGACGTACGTTTTCGCGAAGGCCATGCCAACGGGAGGGGCGGGAGGGGCGATGCTCTTCTTAACCTCCGTGCCGTTTGGGTAGATGATCCACAAGAAGTCGTTGCCGAAGTACTCCCCTCCCGGCGTGAAGGCGTTTTCGCAAACATAAGTGACGCTCTTGGAAGAGGATCCCACGTTCGTGAGGGTTATCTTCGCTTCTACGTAGGGCGTGTCCGCTTTGAAGGTAAGTTCCTTCGTTATTTGGATGCCCGCGACGGGGTTCCTGACTGCTCCCTTCTCGCCCGTGAGGTAATCCTCGGTCGTGTGTACGAGGCGCACCTTGAACACGTCGCTCGAGTTCTCGAGGATCGAGCAGGAATACTGCCCGTACATGAACTCTTGGTGGATCCAGCCGACGGCCTCTTCTTCCTCGTAAAGTCCATCTAGGAGGACTCCGCGGACGGTAACGGGGTTCGTCATGGTGAAGCCATCCCACATGAAGTACCAGCTCTCGTAGTTGACCATCTCGCACGTGTTGACGAGGTCCCTGCACTCCTCATAATTGTCCCACTCGATTATCTGGCCTCCGTGAGCCACGTCGACGACGATTCGGTAGTAGGGATTCCTTATGACGAGGTCGGGGTTGGGGTCAGGGGTCGCGTACTCCCACTTGGCCACCAACTGCCTCGTGGGGGCGAGGTATTCCTCCACTTCGGGCGTCCTGTACCCAGCCCTCCAAAGGGCCTTAACGGCTTCCATGGCGTACTTTTCCGCCGCGATGGCGTGGGCGATCCCCCTCGACCTGAGGGCGTTGTCCCAGTGGTAGAACTCCCAGTCGCTACATTCCGCGTCGTACGTCCGGTTCCAAGCCATGACCATGTATTTCTCCGCCTCCGAGGTATCTACTCCTTCTGCCTTCGCCTTGTCGACAAGTTCTTGCGCCCTCTGGACCTCCTCCCTAGCGCAGTTTATCCTCGTAAGGAGGAATTGGTCGGTGTACGTCCCCCTCCAGATGAAGAAGGGATCGGGGGTTCCGCACCTATCCCCCCAAGTTCCGCTAGCCCATAGTTCAACAGTATCTAAAGAACCCTTTAACACTTCGTCAAGGTAGTACGTGACCGTCACGACCTTCGCGTAGGGAGCCCTCTCTTTTATTTTGCGCAAAGTCTCATTGAGCCAAGGAATGGCATCCTTCCACCAGTAGCCGACGGTCTCCCCGTCCATGGCGAAGACGATTCCTATCCTCCCGTCGTTGATGTGGTAGTAGTACTCTTCCAGCTCCTCGAGGAAGTCGAAAAAGTCGTCCGCACAGCAGTAATAGGGGGCGTTCCCAGCTCCTATGCCTGCGTAGATGAAGGATATGCGCCCGCTACACCAACCATCCCTTATGAAGAAGACCATCGAGTTCCCCTCCCAATCGATCGCTCTCACGGGCCTCCAAGGCCGCCAATTGTACCTCGACCAGACGGGCATGTAGAGGTTCTTCTTCTCGTCCGAGAGGGCGTTCCAGCTGTCCCACCAAAGGCTTTCGTCGACGAAAGTG
>CAYNNH010000029.1:0-12469 GCA_964398605.1 uncultured Nitrososphaerota archaeon
GCTCGCCTGCCGAAGTACTCCAAAGGGAAGAGGGTAGCCCCTCCTTCGCAAGCCGCCGTTATGATGATGGGGGCGTGCACCTCAACGAACCCATGGGATTCCAACCACTCCCTCGCCGCTCGGCAGACTTCATGCCTCACGAGCAGGACAGCCCTCACTTTCTCGCTCCTCAGGTGCAAGTGGCGGTTGTCGAGCAGGAACACGCGTCCCGCCGTTTTCGTGATGGGCCACGTTTCGGCTAATCCGACTAGCTGAACTTTCGAAGCCCTTATTTCGAGTCCGCCGGGAGCCCTAGGATCCTTCGCCACCGTACCTTCAACGATTACTGATGACTCCACGGTCGCTTTCTCCGCTTCCGAAAAGCTTTTCTCGTCGACTTTGTCCCTGTGAATGGCAACTTGGATGAACCCCGTCCCGTCCCTCAGTATGAAGAATATGAGGTTTCCGTGCGTTCTCTTGCGATAAACCCAACCGGCCAGCCTAACAGTCCTCCCTTCCCATTCCTCGCTTATTTCGTTGATGTACTGGCGTTGCATCAAGGGGTTATCCGGCAATCTTAAAGATGGTTGAGTATATCTTCGTGGCCAAAATAGAGGTCGATATTACCCTCTGCAAGGGATGTGGAATCTGCGTCGAGATGTGCCCCATGAAAGTCCTCAAAATGAGCGAGAAATTCGGTCCGCGTGGCTACCATTACCCCGAAGTAGTCCACCCAGAGAAGTGCACGAAGTGTCGGCTCTGCGAGCTATATTGCCCAGATTTCGCCATAAGCGTCGAAGATGAGCCTTAGGGACATCTTAGAGGAACTGAAGAAAGCTAGGGAGGAGTTTTCCAAGGCGAGCAGGAGGGTGGAAAAAGCCCTCGAATCGCTGGTGAAGTTGCTCGAGGAATCCGAATTGAGGCCCAAGGCGGAAGTTCCCGAAGTGAAGCCAGCAGCGGAGGTAAAGCCCCCCGTGGAGGTGAAGCCTCCAGAGATGCCCAAAGTTCCGGAGGTTGCCCCTCCAACTCCGCCTACTCCTCCAGCTCCACCTCCCCCAGAAATTCCCGAGGCGAAGAGGGTTTTGTTCTTTCGGGACTTCAAGGGAAGGAGCTTAGCAAAGCTCATGGTCTACGACGATAGGCTCGAATTGCTTCCCGAAGAGGGAGTGAGGCTCGCCATGAAGCCTGATGTGAGGAGGATCCTCGTCGACCAATTCCTCGAAGGGTGGAGGATAAGGAGCCAAGAGGAGGAGCCAGAAAGTCCCATGGATTACGAAATCGCGGAAGAAGGAGGGTTCTTGGAGAAGCTGGTGGTAAGGAACTACCACCGAGAGGCCATGGTCGACAAGTTCGCCAGCTTGCTGAGGTGGGCTGTTAGAAAGATGGCCAAATAGACTTCAGGGCTTCCAAGAGGTCCGAGAGGTTCCTAATTACCGCCGTAGCGCCGAACAGGAGAAGAGAAGTAGCTAAGCGATCGTCCTTTGCGAAGGCCACTGCCCTAATTCCCGCCCCTATGGCCGCGCGAACGTCGATGAACGTATCTCCAACCAGAACCGAGCGCCTAGGGTCGGCTCTCAACAGGCGAATCGCTTCATGGACGTGCAGAGGGCTAGGCTTCATGAAGGGGACGTCGTCCCTCGTGAGGACGAGGTCGAAGAACGGTTTCAGAGACCACTTCTCGAGGGCGTAGTTGGTCGCGGCTTTCCCGTCCATAGTAAGCAAGGCCAAGGAAACTCCCTTTTCCCGTAAGGCCTTCAGAATCTCCAAAGACCCGGGCATGAGCGAGGATTCTCTGATTGATTCCAATTCCCAGCGGTTTACGGCTCGCAGAATCTCCTCCTTGAGGGCGGCAAATCTGCGATCCTCGGAAAGGATGTTGAAAACGCGGAAAACGTATTCTTCCTTCGGGCATAAGGCCAGCGGGAAGTCCGCCGACCTCAATATGTCGAACACCAGCTTCTTCAAAGAAGCGTAATCCCTCCCAGGCACGATGAGAGTCCCGTCCAAGTCGAAGAAGACGTAGTATCGCACTCCGTGATAAATGTCCGCTTAAATAAAAGCCCCGAGGAAGGAGCAAATGAGGGCGAGCAAAAACGTGAGGGCTAGGTACCTGAGCCCGTTCAGCCAAGGATTCGCCCTGCGCATCGCGCCTAGGAAAGCGCCGAAGAGGAAGACGTAGAAAGTTAAGGCGAAGAGGGCATATACGGAGGCAGCGTATGGGTCGCTAACCACGAAGTAGGGGACGATGGCCGTGAATAAGGGGATGAGGGGGCTGAGTGTGTGGGCGATGACAGCGGTTGCTATCGCAAGTCTTTTCCTCATGCGTGATCGAAGCTCGTAGATTATCTCGAACATATTCTTCGTGAAATCGCCCACTTCGTTCTCGAGGGCGGACTTCTCCGCTTCGTAAGCCGCTAGAGCCGACGATATCGCAAGGGCGATGGCCATCCCCATCACCGAGCTGACGATAGTCTCCCTATTCAAATAGCCGCCGAAGAAGTTGCCTGCAATGATCCCGTAGCCCCCGAGAGCCCCGTCGAACATACTGAGGACTATGTACCTCCTAAAAGTTTGCAACACTTCCTTCGAGAGGAAGGACGCCTTAAGGGAAGACACGTAGAAACACGGCCACTTTAAAATGACCATAAGGAATCGATAACCGCCCAGCGGCTTCGCGGATGGGTGTTATAGTAAGAGTTCGCCCCTTGGAGGTGCGTGAATCGGAAAAATAAGGGGGGTTAGCGGGGTGAAATTCGCACGACCCTGAATCCTCTCGCCCTTGGGTTGGGGAACTCTTCGAGGCTGACGTTCTCGAGTACTCCCTTTTCGTCTTCGGCTAGGCCCATGATGTCGTGTTCCGCGGCAGACAGAGAGCGAGCGATGACCATTCGGTCCTTCACCCTTATCGTACACTCCCTAGGAAGCCCCAGCAACACTTCTTCGCCTTTCTCTAAGCACTTCTCGGCGGCGAGCAGGACGGAGTAGGCACCGACGGTGAGCTCGGATATCCTCACGGGCACGCTTTCCTTTCCCATGGCGAGCACGCTTACCCCTGCGGAGCGTTGGAGGCCGAGCGCGATCGTCCTCAGCCGTATGAGAACGGGCCTCATCCGGTCGCGTATGTACGAGGGGAAATCGGTCAGTTTTACATCGGTTATGGGGACCCCCTTCACGCTGATGTCCAAGTGGATCACGTCCCCTCCGTACATTTTGTAGAGTTTTTGGGCGAGGAGCAACTCGTCGACGAGCACGTCGTAGCTACGCTCGACCTCGATGAACTGAGGCTTTACGAGGGAAACGGAGGGCTGGCGGTAGGGAGGCTTCACCAAGGTTGAAACAGTTACGACGATGTTCAGCTGTTCAAAATCTGGACGGAGCATCGAAGATCCAGAATCGGCGCTGATGATCCTCAACTCAATTAACTAATTCCGCTCGATTTAGGACTTGTGAGATGCTCGCCGATGCCGTCCTCGTGGCGTACTCGGAGCCCCTTCTGAAGAGCAAGGGAGTTCGGAAGGAAATGGAGGATTTGCTCTCCCGTCACATAAAGCTCGCCTTGAAGAGGGCGGGCTTGCGGGGAGAACTCAAGAGGGAGGGAGGGAGGTTCTTCGTCTTCAAAACGAAGCCCTTGGAAGCCGCCAAGGCGATTTCGAAGGTTTTCGGCGTCGAATTCGCCGTTCCTTGCTTGACCTGTAGCTCTAATTTGGAGGACATCGTGCGGAAGGGGGCGTGGTACGCGGAAAGGATGCTCTACCCCAACCAAACGTTCGCGGTGAGGGCGAGGAGGATAGGCGAGCACCCCTTCAAGAGCAAGGACATCGAAATGGTCTTGGGGGCGGAAATCCTGAAGAAAACGGCGGATAGGGGCGTCAAGGTTGACCTGAAGGACCCCGACAAGGAAATCAACGTCGAAGTGAGGCGGGAAAGGGCTTACATATACTCGAACTCGGAGGTCTTCAAAGGACCGGGAGGGTTGCCCTTGGGCTCTCAGGGGAAGCTCGTAGCCCTCTTTTCTGGCGGGATAGATAGCCCGGTAGCGGCGTGGATGATGATGAAGCGGGGGTGTCGCGTGGTTCCCGTTTTCCTGAACTTGGGCATCATGGCGGAGGGGGATATCTACAAGAGGGCGGTGGAATCGTTCAAGAAGCTGGCGGAGTACCTTGTCGAGGACTTCTATATGTACGTCGTTCCCTACGAGGGAATTTTGGCGAAGATAGCGCAGGCTGGCGGAAACCACACGTGCGTGGTTTGCAAGAGAACCATGTACAGGATTGCGGAGAGGATTGCGAGGAAAGAAAAAGCGTTGGGGATCGTGACCGGAGAGTCGGTGGGGCAGGTCGCCTCTCAAACCCCGCACAACCTAGCCCTTCTCTCCTCCGCCGTGAAAACGGTGATTTTTAGGCCGTTAGTCGGGATGAACAAGCAAGAAATAACCGATTTGGCGAAGATGGTGGGGACCTACGACGTGGCCGTGCGTTATAAGGTTTCGTGCAAGGCGACCCCAAAGAACCCGACGACGAGGGGATCCGCGAAGAAAGTCCAAGAGATAGAAGCGCAAATAAACGTCAAGAAGCTCGTCGAGGAAGCCGTGGAGAAGGCTAGGAAGATATACGCGTAACTTCCACGATTTCTAGGCTTAAATCGACGGGGTCGGGGTATTTCGTTAAGGAGCCCACGCTTATCACGTCCGGCTTTAAGGAGGCGTAATCGAGCAGGTTGTCCTCGCATATCCCGCCGCTTATTTCCACTAGAACCTTATCCCTCAGCCCGCGGGAAGCCAACAATTCGATCGCTTTTCGGGCGTCCTCGACGCTCATGTTGTCGAGCATAACGATGTCGGCGCCCAATTCGGCGGCTTTTAGGGCATCCTCAGGTTTCGTCACTTCTATTTCGATTTTCTTGGAGAAGGAGGAGGATTCGACGAGCTTGAGGGCTTGCTCAACCCCCCCAGCGACCCTGAGGTGGTTGTCCTTGATGAGGACCATGTCGTCGAGGTGGAGGCGGTGGGTGTCCCCTCCTCCGACTTCGACCGCCTTCTTGTCGAAGTACATAAGCCCTGGCCCCGTTTTGCGAGTACAGGCTATTTTCACGCCTTCTATCCCGGCTTCTTTTAGCATGTTGACGAACCTCCGGGTCTTCGTGGCGATCCCGCACATGCGGGTGAGCAGGTTGAGGGCGGTCCTTTCGGAGGACAGGATGGCCGAAGCGTCCCCCTCGACTTCGAGCACGACTTCGCCAGCTTTGGCCTCCTCTCCATCTTTCTTCAAGGGGCGGACTTTCAGCCCCAAAGCCTCCCACAGGACGGAAACTTCTTCTATTCCCGCCAGCACGCAAGGGGACTTGGCGACCACGACGGCCTTGGCGAGCGTCCCTTTGGGAACTATGAGCTTCGTCGTGATGTCCCCTTGACCCACGTCTTCTTCCAGGAATTGCAACAGCCTATCCTCTAGGAGTTTCCTAGGGATGGGCATACGTATTCTTACTAGCCGTAAAAGATGAGCTAGTTGCCCACCGCCTCGAGCAGCTTCGTTATGGTGCGCACGGCCTTCGTCCTGCGGGCTATGGAACTCAGTTCTGATAGCCTGCGGCGGAAGTGTTCCTTCATGAGGAGCGAAATCATGTGCTTGAGAGTAGAGGCAGTGAGCTTGTCCCTCTTCAGGAAAATCCCGGCTCCTATTTCCTCCGCCCTCATCGCGTTGAAGGTCTTCTCGCTGTGCTGAGGGGTCGGCATGAGCAGCATGGGCTTCCCGAAGTAGATGCACTCCATGATCGTCTGGTGGCCTCCCAAGCATATGACGGCGTCGCTCGCGTTAATGGCAGAGAACCTATCGGGCAACCAGGGGAAGACAAGTAGGCCATTTTTCCGCAAGGGTTCCGAGTCCATCCTAGGCGTCCCTAGGGACATGAACACGTTGTATTCTTGAGAAAGATGGGGAAGCAAACGGAGGAGTAGGCGAGCGGCGCTCAACCGCTCGGAGATGGGACCACTGAGCAAGGCGTAAACGGTTTCCTTGTCGGGATCCATCCCGTATTGCGAGAGGAAGCGATCCTTAGGCTGAGGGTTTATCTCGTTGGGGAGTATGGGGCCGACGATGGAGAACTTTTCGACGTTGTGCTTGCTTATGCGGAGGTTTCGGAGGCACACGGTGTAGGGAGGGGGGAGGTCGGGCACTATTATGCGATCGCTGAGTTCCCACACTTGGCTCACCGTCGAGAGGCTGAAGTAGTCGGTGACGTATTTCAGCTTCCGGTACCTCGTTTCCGGCGTTATCACGTGAAATTGGTTGAGAATGGAGAAGATGGGCCTGTCGAGAAGCTTAGAGGCGATGATAGGAGTCGCCCTAGAATCCGAAACGACCACATCGGGGTCGACATTCACGATGGTGGATACCTCGACGGCAACTTGGTGCGGTATCGTCGTGAAGAGATCCGCGAGTCCCTTCATGAGGGTGAACTTAACGTCCAAGGAGCCATCTTCCCTAAAAGCGAGGGAAACTGGGGGGCACTCCTTTACGCGGTATCCTTCGCGGCTGAGGAAGTGTATGGCGTCCTTAAAGCCGGAATAAACGGAGAAGACGACTTCATGTCCCCGAGAAACGAGCTCCTTCGCGATTATGGAACAGCGGCTTATGTGTCCGAAACCTATCCCGCAGGGAGCGAAGTATACCTTCATTTCGTGGACAATTCCCTCCTCTTCACGGGCCCCTTAGGGCGTTCTTCCTCGAAGATAATGGCTTGGAACCTGTAGATCTTCACCCTAGGGTCGAGCCAGTAATCCGGCGGGAGGCCCGCCTTCATGCAACACTGGGAAAGGAACTCCTCGCTATCCCAGCCGAACTCGACCGCGACTTGGGGGAGCAACAAACCGGAAAAGGGGGGCAACTCGACTATCAAGCCGTCCACCCCGATCCGGACGTGTTCGGGATATTCGCGCGGATCTTTGACCTTGATCAACTCAGGAGGCGTGAGAACGCTCACCTCAACGACTATGTCGTCCATTTCCTCTAGGCGCACGGGCAAGAACCTCGGATCTTGGGTAGCCGAACTGATGGCCGACTCGATGACCGCTTCCACCAGAGGCAAGTAGGGGCGGGGGAAGCCTATACAACCCCGCAAGGTTCTGCGGCCATTTTTCACCTTGTTAAGGGTGACGAAAACCCCGCACTTTTGCTTCAATTTTTCCGATACTTCGGGCGGGCTTATCTTCTTGCCCGACGAAAGGTACTCCTCTATTGCCCGACGGGCCAATTTAACGAGAAATTCGCCTTCTTCGTCCGATAGCTCGAAGGGCATGCTAAATACTACGGATTCGCCTTATTGTCCTTTGTCATACGTTTTAGAGTTTCCCTCACGCGGGAGATCATGCGTTGCATGCGCCTCCAATGAGAACCGACCCAGTAGACCTTGCCGCATCGAACGCAAACCCAGAACTTGTCGTACAAACGCAAAGTGAGGGGATCCACGAGAGAAGAAACCTCCTCCTTGCTCGCCTCCCTAATCTCGGAGTTGCAAACCGGGCAACGGGACTTCTCCGGATTTATCTCGGGAACTATCCCGAAAGCGGCGCATACTTCAGCTATCTGCTCGTGCAGAGGGGTGTGTTTCAGGAGGAGCGACCTGATCCCCCTATGCGTCGCCCGACGGTGCAGGAACTTGTCGGCTGTTATCAAGGCCCTGCCCTCTTCCTCGCATTTCCTCAAGAGGGCCTCGTCTTCCCTGACATCCATGTAAGCCGTGTCCACTCCCATGAGCCTCAGCCAGTGTGCCAACTTGCCCAACATGCCATCGCAGAGTAGCTTAGGGCGTGACAACGCTCCCGCAACCCTTCTTGACGAACAGCTCTCCATTTTCCATCCTCACTTCTCCCCCGATGATGGTCGCGTAGGGCTTCCCGACGCACTTACGCCCGTCGAAGGGACTGAACTTCGCCTTCGAGTAGAAACGCGAAGCGTCTATGACGTGCTCGGCTTTCAAATCCACGATGGTCAGGTCGGCGTCCTTGCCCTCCTCGACCTCCCCTTTGTTTTCCAAGCCCAAAATGCGGGCGGGGTTGGAAGACAGACAACTCACGAGCCTACGCAGGGACAGAAATCCATCGTTCACGAGCGTTAGCATCAGAGGGAGGGTGGTTTCGAGTCCCGGAAAGCCGGGCGCGAGTTGCTCTTTCTCTTCCAGAGCGTGGGGGGCGTGGTCGCTCGCGATCACGTCTATCCTTCCTTCCGAAAGCAACCGCAACAGCCGTTCGGGCTCGTTCCTTAAAGGCGGCAAAACGTGGGCGATCACCCCAATTCTCCTAGCGTCTTCCTTGGAGAGCAACAAGTGATGGGGCGTCGCCTCGCAAGTAGCCCTTCCCGAACAAACCATTACGGAGGCTGGCGTGGACACGTGGCATATGTGCACGCTCTTCTTCACCGAAGAAAGGACATGCTTGATGGCCTCCAGCTCCGAGTTTTCCGTGTGTAAAGCCGATATGGCGTCTACGTCGAAGAAAGACGGCTCGGGTTTCTTGGCGGGGGTTTCGCAGTGGAAACAGACCACGCCCCGTGAAGCTTCCACGAGGGAAGCGATGGACTGCGGATCCCACTCCTCCTCGGAGCGGTACGTGTAAACCTTGAACCCTAGGGCGTGACGGTTTATCTCGTCCACCTCATTTAGATCGCGAGGAAAACCACAATAGAAGCCGACGTTGCAGACTATCTTCCCCTTCGCAACCTCCATTTTCTCCTTCAACTTGCCCGCCGTATCCGTGTAGGGAACGGTGTTGGGCATGTCCACCACCGTCGTGAAGCCTCCAGCCACCGCCGCGCACGTTCCCGTGAAGTAGTCCTCTTTGTGGGAGAGCTCCATGTCGCGCAAGTGGACGTGCATGTCGATGAGTCCGGGGAGCACGAGTTTCCTCGTTTTGAGCGTTTGGTCGGCCTTCGGGAGGGTGGACTCCTTGCCCACCTTCCAGATCTTCCCGTCGACTACGGCGATTCCCCCTTCTAGAACTCTGCCCTTATGGAAGAGGAAGCCGGTTACGAGGAGGTCCGCTTGCAATAGCGATCTAGGACTGCCCTCACCATATCGGTCCTCGTTATGATGCCCACGACCTTCCCATCGTCGTCCACCACGGCGAGCGCTCTGGCCCGTTCCTCCGCCATCTTCTTCGCCGCCGAGGATAGGGGCTCATCGGGACGGACTTTCGGCAGGTTCCTGTCCATAACGTCGCGGACGAGTACGTTCTTTATCCTCGAGTCGATGAGCTTCCACGGGACTTTCTCCCTCAATTCGGCGAACGCTCTCGCGATGTCCATCTCGCTCACGAGCCCAAGCGGGTAGCCCCTCTCGCTCACTATGAGCTGGGAGAAGTCGTGCCTCATGAGGATGTCCCTCGCCTCCACCGCCCTCGCGTAAGGGGATATGGTCTTGGGATTGCGGCTCATGTAGCGCTCAACGGGGATGTCGTCTATTTCGAAGCAGAGCTTGAGGAAGTCCTCCTTCGTCAACAGGCCGACTAAGGAGCCGCTCTCGTCGACCACGGGAAGGGAGCTTATGTGCTTCTTCAACATCTTGTCCGCCGCTTCGCTCACGTGAGCGTCCTGCGATATGGTGATGGGGTTGATGGTCATGCAACTCGACAGGTATATGTGGGACGTGGGCACGTTCACCCTCCTCGAACCGAGCTTGATCATGATGTCCCTCTCGGTGACGATGCCGACGGGTTTTCCCCTGCTAAGGACGACGATCCGCGATGTCTTGTAATCCTCCATGTACTCTAGGGCATCGGTGAGCCTCGTGTCCTTTTCTAATGCGAGAAAATCCCTTCGCATGAGCTCGGCGACGCGCATAACTATTCAAGAGAAGCCACGGCCCGAACTATATCTGTTTTGGTGATGATTCCCACGAGCTTTCCTTCGGCGTTCAAAACGGGGAAAGAGCTCACCCCGTGCTCGATCATCTTCCCCGCGACCTTCGCCAGATCCTCGGTCTCCTTTACGACGAGCAAATCAGTCGTCATGATGTCGGACGCCGTTAGAGAGGGGATTTTCACGACTTTCAGACCTCCCGGCTCGAGAGAAAGTTCCGCCTTCAGCCCCCTCGCGATTTCCCTCACTTTTGCGGGACCCTTCCGCGCTTCCAATTCGGCGAAGGCTATGTCGGACGCGGTAACTATTCCCGCCAAATTCCCCCTCTCGTCGGTGACGAGAACCCTGTGAATGCCCTTCTCCTCCATTATGGAGACGATTTTGCTCACGGGAGTCAACGGCGAGACGACGATCACCTTCTTCGTCATGAAGTCCCGGACGAGGTACCTCCCTTTGTGGTGAAGGGCGAAGTAAGCCACCAAGTCGGCTTTGGTCACGATTCCTACGAGGCGATTTCGATCGTCCACGACGGGGAGGCCGCTTATCCCCTTCTGCAACATGATCTTTGCCGCTTCCGAAACGCTCGTTTCTTTCGAAATCGAAACGGGTTTTTCCGTCATGATTTCGGCGACGAATATCCGGTCAAAGCCCCTCTTCTTCCACGATGGAACGGAGTCGGCAATCTTCCGGCTGAGGTCGTACTTCGTCACGATCCCCAGAAGGCGTCCTTCCTCGTCGACCACGGGCAACCTCGACACCTCGTACCTGAGCATGAGGTTCCTCGCGTGGGCGAGGTTGTCGTCGGGGGATACGACGATGACTTCTTCTCTCAGGAGTTCGCCCACTTTCATGCTCACACGAGCAAGTTGAACAGATCCCTCTCGGTGATGATGCCCACGAGCTTGGAGCCCTCCACAACGGGCAGAGCCCCGATGTTCCTCGCCTTCATGACGGAGGCAGCTTCCTTAATGGAAGCGGTGGGGCGGACGGTGTACACATTTCTGACGCACACATGGGATAAAGGCGTCGAGAAGAGTTCCTCGATCCCCCCGTCATAAGCGTCGACTAGGAAGCGCAGGATATCCATGGTGGTGACTATGCCGAAAAGCTCCCGATCGGAGAGGACGGGCAACCTGCGGAAGCCTTTGAAGCATATGGTAGAGCAACCGTCCCCTAGGGAGTCGGATTCCCTCGCCACGACCACTTCCTTCGTCATTATAGCCCCAACTGTTTCGCTCGGGAGGCGGTGAAGCTGGGAAAAGAGTATGTCCCTTTCCGTTACGATGGCCCAGACTTTCTTCTCCTCGTTCACGACGGGGAGTCCCCCGATATTCCGCTCGCTCATGAGGGTCATCGCGTCGGCTATGGACGCTCCCTTGTCCACGTAAACCACTTCCCTTACGTAGACATCCGCTATGGGGGCCGAAAGGGATTCCTTCAGAGCCTTTCCCTTCGAGTGGGCGTAGCAAATGATGTCGGTGGCGGTGACGATGCCCCGCAGGGTCATATCCTCGAGGACGATGGGCAACCTGCGGAAGCCCTTGGAAACCATGATCCTCGCGCCATCGATGACGGAAACTCCTTCCGAGCAAGTAACCACGGGACTCGTCGCTACGTGAATAACGGGCGCGTCTAATTCGAAGGGAGGCTTCGGCAAGTCATAGGTCTAGAGGGAGGGAAATATATGCTAAGCCGTTTCGAGTTCTTCTCCGGCTTCTTCCAAACACCTAGGGCAGACGTACATGCCTTTGTACTCGCGGAGGGAGTCCGACCACTCCCCGCATATCTCGCAGTAGCCCGCAATGGTCGAAGAGGGTGACAACGTGGGGGCAACGGACACGGTTTCCATGAGGACTTCGATGAGCGATGGGGCGACGCGCAAAATGTCCCGGCTCGTCACGATTCCCTTCAGCTTTCCCTTTTCCATGACGGGGAGCCTTCTGATACCGAAATTTCGCATTGACTTCATCGCTTCCAAGAGGGTTTTATTAGGCTCTATGGTGTGCAGGGGCGAGGACATGATCTCCTTCGCCTTCGTCCTAGCGCTTGAACGCCCTTTCGACACCACTTTCTCCACGATGTCCCGTTCCGTGATGATGCCGACGGGCTTGCCTTCCCGGTTCACGATGATGACTCCCCCGATCTTGTGTTTCGTCATAAGGGAGGCGACTTTTTTGACCGAAGAATCCATAGAGGCGGTTATGACCTTCCGCGTCATCACATCCTTTACCCTGAGAGTCTCCATCAAGAAATGAAAGGGAGCTTCTTTTAGCCTTCCGAATTCCCTCCGAGAACTTGTTGGGACATCCTAGCCCTCCCGTAAGGGATCAAAGAGCGAAAATCCTCGGCAGAGGGCACAATACCTTTGAGTTCCTCGGGAAGTTTGCGAGTGATTTCCTCCTTTATTCGTTTCGAAAGTTCCTCGGCGGGGAAGTTCCCGGGCTCCACGACCACGAAAGCCAACATGTTTGAGGAAGCCGCTGAGGGAGGAGCAGAGGCGGCTATTAACTCCCCTTCGCGCAACACCACGCCGATCGCCAGCTTGAGGGGGACTCGCAGGTACTTCTTTTCTCCCCGGACGATGAAAGAGCCCTTGGGCAGGTACATGCCAGGGGGTGGGGACTTAGAAAGTTGTTCTGGCC
>CAYNNH010000030.1:0-12230 GCA_964398605.1 uncultured Nitrososphaerota archaeon
TCTCAGGACATTGTAGCAGAAGGGACAGAGAACCAGCAGTTCGGCTTTCTCCCCTCCTTCTCGCACAGCTTCCAAGAGGGTTCTCACCGCTCCCAAGTGTTTGGAAACGTCGTCGAGGGCGATTCCGTAAGCCCCTCCGCAACAGTACCACTTGTCCAATTCCTTGACGGAAACCCCGATTTTCTCTAGGACGGAAAGGGCGGCTTTCTCTTGGTTTTCGGCGCCCCGTTTTAAAGTGCAACCCGGATAGTAGAACACCTTCTCACCCCGTGAACTTCCTAGACGCCGTTACGAGGGCTAATGGGGGCAATTCCTCCAAGCGGGGGACTTCCTTCATGCGCACTTTGTCCACCCCTTTCCGCAACACGACTTGCCTCAAAGCCTCTAGGAAGAAGGCGGGCCCCACGCCCCTCGGACACTTATCGGAGCAGGCCATGCAGGAAACGCAGAGCCATATGGTCTTCGAGTTGAGAACTTCTTCCCTCCCCAATTGCAGGAGCCGTATGGCTTGGTGGGGCAGGATGTCCATGTGCTCGACGAAGGGGCAAGTGGCGGAGCACATGCCACACTGGTAGCACGAAAGGACGCTTTTGCCGCAGAGGGCCTTCACTCGCTCCTTGAGCTCAGACATTGCTCCCACCCAGCCGCTGGACGAGTTTTCCACGGTGGTCATAAACCAGTAACTTTAGGCCTCCGAGACCTTCTACGTGAGTGGCGCAAGCGGTGCAGGGATCGTAAGCCCTTATGAGCGATTCGAGGGCGGCGAGGGCAACAGGTTCCGCTCTCCCCCTGATGTAGTGCCGGGCAACTTTCCCGAGTTCGGAGCAGATGGCGGCGTTGTTCATGGCGGTTGGGGTTATTACGTTCACTTCTTCCGCCACGAATTCCGCGTTCGCCTTGTAGTGGTGGATGAGCGTCCCTCGGGGAGCTTCCACAATCCCCACTCCTTCTCCCTTGGGCGTCCCTTCCAAGGAGAGGTGGGGGCCTTCCCGAAGTCCCTCCAATAGCGAGAGTATTTTCTCCGCCGCATGGAGGCACTCGATTAGCCTTACCCAGTGGGAAGCTTGGGTGAAGTGAACGGGGAATTCCCCGATTTCTCCCAGCAATTTCTCCCGGGCCTCTTGGGCGAGCTTCGTGTCGTACCCCTTGCTCACGTTGAACCGGGCTAAGGGACCCACGCGATATACGGAATCCTCGGAGAAGTTCTTCCAGCCGAGCGCCCGCAAGTAGGGGAACTTGGCATAAGACCAAGGTTCTACGTGCTCGGCCACGTGATCGAGGTATTGATCGGGCTCGAAGGAGGCGAATTCTTTCCCCTCCGGATCCACAATGCGAACTTTGCCGTCGTAGAAATCCACGTGTCCTTCGGAGTCCACCAAGCCCATGTAGTATGACTTGAGCCTAAAGGGCTCCCTGAAGAGCTCCTCCTTCTTCTTGGAGGCCAGCTCCTCGAACATTGAAAGAGTTTCCCTCGACAAGGCCAGCAGTTTTTCGGCGCAGGACTGGATTTCCTCCCTCTCTTCCTCGGTCGGGACTTTCGAAATCCCGCCGGGAATGGAGGTCACGGGGTGAATGGCCTTCCCTCCGATTATCTCCTCTATCCGCTGGGCAGCTTTCCTGAACTCGAGGAAGTTTTTGAGGAGTTTCGGGTTCTCCTTCACGACGTCCAATACGCTTTTGCGCGGCTTTTCCAAGCCTAGGAAAACGTCGGGGAAGCCCATCACGAAGAAGTGGATGGAGTGGCTATCGATTATGTGGGCGAGCAAACCAATCCTCCTCAGCTTCTCGGCCAATTCCGGTACTTCCCTGCCAAACACGGTATCGGCGGCCTTAGAAGAAGCCATGTGGTGGGCCCAAGGACATACGCCGCATATTCTCGTCGCAATTCTTGGGAGGTCTTCCACGGGCCTGCCGCGGCAGAAAGCCTCAAACCCCCTGAACTCGATCATGTGGTAGCGGACATCCTTCACGTTCCCCTGCTCGTCTAGAAAAACGGAGACTTCGACTTCTCCCTCTATGCGGGTGACGGGGCGGATGGTCATCAAGCCTCCCCCCTCCTACGCTTGAGGAGTTCGATGAGCTTAGAAGAGGCAAAGGTGAACCGGTAGAAAGTCCCCAGCGGATCGACGATTTTCTCGATTTCCTCCTTGAGCTTTTCCTCCCCAATCTCCCTCTCTTGCCCAGCGAAAAGGGCGGAAGCCACCACCGACAAGAACTTGATCCCCGCGTCGTCGACGGCCGGGACTGGTCCGAAGCAACCCGTACAAGGGACGTTCGCCTTTATGCACAGGTGGCCACAACCAGCCCTTGTGACGGGACCTAGGCACAAAATTCCTTGCTCTAGGAAGCACTTTTCGGGGTCTATCTCGTCGTGGGAAACCCTCTTTATCTCCGGGATGACGATCGCTTCTAGGCTTTCCGGTTTCCTAGGACATTCTTCGCAAAGGCTCTTGGAGTCGGCCACGAAGACTTTCTTGGGCTTCTCCCCGCTTTCCAAGAACTCGAAGAGCAAGTTGGCGAGCTTGTCGACGCTCTCGACGGGAGGCGGGCACCCGGGAACGAAGATGTCCGCTTCCAAAACTGCGGAGAGGGGTTCGTTGAAGGGAAGTAGTTTCGGTATTTGCTCGATTTCTAGGCCGACCGCTTCCTCCGTTGAAGCCGTGCTCCTCGCGATTTTCAGCAATTCCCTAGGGAAGAACAAGTTCGCCAAACCCTGTATCCCGCCGTAGCAAGCGCAAGTTCCGAAGGCCACCACGAGCTTCGCCTTTTCTTTCGCGTATTGGAAGAGCTTCCGGTGATGCTCGGTCCTCGCCGAACCTAGGACGATGGCCACGTCGATTTCTTGGGAAAAGAGGTCTTCGAGCTTGCTGTCTAGGGCGGTCGTCCAGTAAACGATGTCGAAAGCGGACAGAATTTTCTCGAAGGACTCCACAGCGTTTACGAGGGCGACATCGCAACCCCCGCAATTGGCTCCAGCTATGATAGCGAGCTTAGGCTTCACCTTTTTCACCCCCTATGGGACCGAGTTTGCGCAATTCCTCGACGAATTCCTTGATCGTCTTGACGAGCTTCGAGGATTCCGTGGCGCTTATCCACTCCAACCTCACCCTTTCGGGCTCTAAACCCACTTGCTTAAGCAGTTTCTTCAGCAAAAGAACTCTCTTGAAGGCCTTGAAGTTCCCCACGAGGTAGTGGCAATCGGAAGGCGTGTGGCAACCTCCTATGAGGACGCCGTCCGCTCCCTGGAGGAACGCTTCGAGCACGACCCTCGGGTCCACCCTGCCCGAACAGGGAACTCTTATGGGCAGGACGTTCGGGGGGTATCTCATCCTCGTTATTCCCGCCAAATCCGCCGCCGCGTACGTGCACCAGCGACAGAAGAAGGCGATAACCTTGGGCTCGTACATCGCCTCACCTCAAGTAAGCCGACACCATGGCGATGAGCTGTTCGTTCGTCTGGTTCTTCAGGGTAATTGCCCCGCAAGGACAGGCGACGACACAAGCCCCGCACCCCTCGCAGAGGACTTCGTCCACCTTGATCTTCCCTTCTTCGACCACGATAGCACCGTAAGGACAGACGCTTATACAGGCTCTGCAAAGGCTACAAAGATCCTCGTCTATGGAAGCGACGAGCGGTTCCCTCACTATTTGGCCGGGCACGAGCAAGTCCATGACCTTCCCAGCGGCCGCGGAAGCTTGGGCAACGGTTTCGGATATGTCCTTGGGCCCCTGAGCAACTCCGCAGACGAAAACCCCGCTCGTGGAGCACTCAACGGGCCTCAGCTTGGGGTGTACTTCCTGCACGAACCCGTACTCGTCGAGGGGGATCTTGAGCATGGAAGCCAGCTCCCTGCTTATGCTGGGGACCATGCCCAAAGCGAGGACGACCAGGTCCGCCTTGACGACGGTCTTCTCGCCGGAGAGCGTGTCCACCCCCACGACCACTACGGAGCCATCGGGATCCCGGTACACCTTGGAGACCTTCCCCCTGATGTAAACGACTCCGTATTCCTCTTGGACTCTGCGCACGAACTCCTCGTAGCCCTTACCGGCCGCCCTTACGTCGATGTAGAAGACGTAGGCCTCCCCGTCGGGGACTTTCTCCTTGAACAACAAGGCTTGCTTCGCGATGTACATGCAACAGATCTTGGAGCAGTAGGGCAGGTGGTTGTCGTCCCTAGACCCAGCGCATTGCACGAAGACTATTCGCTTCACGGGGCGGCCATCGCTCGGGCGAGTGAGGGGTTTGCCTATGCTGAGCTTAAACAAGCGCTCGAACTGCAAGGAATCGATCACGTCCTGATATTTGCCATACCCGTATTCGCTCAGCTTCTCGCCGGGATAAAGGTCGTAGCCCGTGGCAACTATAATGGCTCCCACGTTCTCTTCGATGATCTCGTCTTGCTCGTCTAGGTTTATGGCGCCGAAGGGACAGACGCTTGCGCAACGACCGCACCTCACGCAGTGCTCGGTATCTATCACGTACGCCGAAGGTATCGCCTGTTCGAAGGGCAAGTATATGGCTTTTCTCTTCGTAAGCCCGCGGTCGAACTCGTTCGGAACGGTAACGGGGCAAACTTCAGCGCACTTCCCGCATAAGCGGCACTTCTCGGGATCCACTTTCCGCGCCCTCTTGAGTATCTTGACCTTGAAATCGCCCACCCGCCCTTCCACGGACACGACCTCGCTGCAAGTGAGGATCTTCACGTTGCGCTTCCTCGCCACTTCCGCCATCCTGGGCGTGAGGATGCACTGAGCGCAGTCGAGGGTCGGGAACGTTTTGCTCAGTTGGGCCATCCTCCCGCCTATGGAGGGCGATTTCTCGACTAAAATCACGGGAATTCCCGCGTTCGACAAGTCCAACGATGCTTGGATTCCCGCAATTCCTCCCCCAATTACGAGGCACTTCTTGACGGCGGGGGCTTTCATCATCTCGAGGGGCTCGTTACGAATGACCTTCTCAATAGTCGCCAGCACGATTCGCTTCGCCTTCTCCGTCGCCTTTTCCACGTCGTCGTGGACGAGGCTACACAGCTCCCTTATGTTCGCGATCTCCAGCTTGTAGCGGTTTAGGCCAGCCGATTCGAGGACTTGGGCGAACGTTTCCTCATGTAAAGTGGGGGAGCACGCGGCGACGACGACGGAAGTCAGCTTCTTCTCCTCGATGGCCTTCCTGATGAGTTGTTGCCCGATCTCGGAGCACATGTACATGTAGTCCTCGGCGTGCACGACGGAAGGGTGTTGTTTGGCGGCTTCCACGACAGCCTTGACATCGACGGTATCGGATATGTTCCCCCCGCAATGACAAACAAAAACGCCAACACGCTCCTCGCCGGACATGAGGATCACTAGATGCGGGAGAGCATCTCCTCTTTCTTCTTTCTGACCTTCTCTTTCACCTCCTCAAGGAGGTCTCTCCCATGGGAGTCCGTGACGACGAGTAGGGGCCCGAATTCTTCGACCCTGAAGACCCAGAGGGCTTCGGGTACTCCGAGGTCGAGCCAGTGGACTCCTAGAACTTCCTTAATGGCCTTGGCGGCCAAAGCCCCCGCTCCTCCCGTGAAGGCGGCGTAGACCGCGCCGAACTTTTGGCAGGCTTCCCGAGTCTTGGCGCCCATCCCCCCTTTCCCTATTATGATCCGCACGCCCAGTTTCTCGATGACCTCCGCTTCGTAGGGCTCCATTCTAGTGCTCGTGGTAGGTCCCGCCGCCACAACTTCCCACGTTTCCCCTACTTTCCTCACCACGGGACCGCAGTGGTATAGGGCGCCATCCTTGAGGTCTACGGGCAGGGGCTTCCCCTCCTTCAACCACTCGAGGATTCTCCTGTGGGCGGCATCCCTCGCGGTGACGACGGTTCCCGTTAGATAAACAACGTCCCCCGCGCGGAGTTTTCGCACGTCCTCCTCCCGGATTGGGGTGGAAAGTCTGTACTCCAAGCTCTCACCTACTGTCCTATCTCGTAAGAACCGTCTGGCTTAACGATAGCGGTGGCTCTCCTAGCCGCCCAGCACTGGAAAGCCACGGCGACGGGCAAGCTCGCGGGATGCCTGTGGGCGAACTCCACGTGCACATCGAGGACGGTAAACTTCCCGCCTAAGCCCATCGCTCCTATGCCGAGCTCGTTGAGCAAGGAGCACAATTCCTCTTCGAGAGAAGCTACCTTGGGATCGGGGTGCCTCTCCCCCACTTTCCTCAGGACAGCCGCTTCCTTGGCCAACTTCATCGATATGTCCGCCCCGCCCCCAATTCCTACCCCTATGATGTTGGGAGGACAGGGCTTCGCTCCAGCCGCGTAAACGGCTTCTATGACGGCCTTTTTCACGGCCCTGAGGCCTTCTCCCGGAGGAGGGAAGTAGAGAGCGCAGGTGTTTTCGCTCCCCCCTCCTTTGGGAACAACGGTGAACTTCAGCTCGTTCCCGGGAACGAGTTTCCAGTGTATGTAGGGGACGAACCTCCCCGTGTTGTCGCCGGGGTTCTTGTGGGTGAAGGGATGGACGGTGTTGGGCCTCAGCGGGATCTCCTTCGTGGCCCGCCTAGTGGCGCTAACGAAGGCTTCTTCGATCTCCTCGATGGCGGGGAAATCCGTTCCCACCTCGACGTAAAAGATCACCAAGCCCGTGTCCTGACATATGGGCTTCCCGAGCTCCTCTGCGACTTTTATGTCCTCCAGAATGGCTTTGAGCTGAGAACGGCAGGCTTCGCTCTCCTCTTCCCTGTAGAGTTTTTCTAGGGCGTTCTTCACGTCGGGCGGTATTTTGATCGTTGCTAGGCGTAAAGCCTCGAACGCGGCTTTCTCTATTGAATCGCGTAACATCCATGAAAAAAGAGGATGGTTTATCGTGTTTTTGCTAGCGGTCGTGGTCCGCGGGGCAGTTATCGAGGCCGGGTGGAGGGATACCTTTCCAGCAAAGAAACGAGCGATGAAAGCACGGCGGGACCAGCGAAGTCCGTGGAAAGCGTAAGGCCCGGACAAACGTCTATTGTAAAATCGGAAAGTCTCATGACCCCAACTGGTAAGCCTTCTCTCGACCCTATGAGAACGTTGATCCTTTCGGCTTCCCTGAGCTTTTCCGCGAGCGCTCCCCCCACTCGGCTCAAAGGCTCCCCTCTCGTCGAAGTCGCTATGAGGAGTTCGTCCCGCCTCGCCCTCACCAACTGGTGGAGCTCGTACACGCTCACGGGAACTTCGGAAACTTTGAAGGCGTACGTCCTCTTCTGTACCTCAAGCCGGGAACGTATTCCCTCGAAAATCCCGAAGAGGAAGCGGGAAAGTTGCTCGGCGGGGCAGGGCTCCTTTAGCGCTACGACGAGCTCGCCGACCTCGAACGTCTGGGCGGCTCTCCCTATCCGCACACCCATCGCCCTACAGGCGTCCAAGGGGCCCAAGTAGGGCACTTGAACCCAGCTGATTTTGCGCAGGAATTCCCTAACGGGGTGTTTCCAAGGTTTTCCCTTCTTCCAGCGTATTTCCTCCTCTCCTTTGAGCAAACAAATGCCTGCCACGTCTTGGATAATTTCGACCCTTATCACGAAGTCCGGGAAGGAGAGGTTGACGTCCGCTCCCGTCGCCTTCCTAACGGCTTCACCTACCCGCACGTTCACGTCGAGGCTCGTAAAGTCATGCGAGCCTCTGCGCTCAGTTCTCACCGCGAACGTCGCGTCCGAAGGGATCGCCTTCCTCGCCACCTCGATGGCCGCCGAGCATATGTCGTCGAGCGTCGCCTCCACTAGGGCGTCGAACACGTAGACGTGGGCGACTTCGGGCAACTTGGACAGGATGGTGCGGGCATCTCCTTTGGGATCCTCCGAGTAGGCGAGCACTATCCCCAAGAAACCCTTGGGCTTTGGAACGACGGAAATCTCGGGAATTAGCTCTTTCACCCGGTTGGCAACGAGGTTTTCCATGCCCTTCGAAGTCGTGATGAGCATGTTGGGGCGCATCATGTGCTTTCTCGCCGACACAAAAGATTAGTGCGGCGGCGTCGCCAAGAGCATTAAGGCGGCGTCCCTAGGGAAATGTTGAAGCTGAAGGAAGTCCTCAAGGACTTGCTCACGCCGGAAGAACTCGCCCTCGTGCCCCGCTCCTACGACATCATAGGTTCTAGGGAGAAAGCAGTGGCCATCGTGGAGATACCCGAGGGGCTGGAAGGGAAGGAGGAGCTCGTAGCCAAGGCCATCATGTCCCTCCACAAGAACGTGAAGTCCGTGCTCGCCAAAGCGTCGGAGAGGAGGGGGATTTACAGGACGAGGGAGCTGAGGCTCATAGCGGGGGATCCGGACACGGAAGTCGTCCACAAGGAGCACGGTTGCCTCTTCAAGCTCGACCCTAGGAAAGTGTATTTCTCGCCGAGGGAGGCAACGGAAAGGCTGAGAATAGCGAAAAGGGTCAAGCCCGGGGAGAAGGTTCTCGTCATGTTCAGCGGAGTTTGCCCTTATCCTATCATGATCGCCAAGAAACAGCCGCTCGTGGAAAAGGTGATCGGGGTGGAGATAAACCCGGACGCCCACCGCTACGCCCTGGAAAACGTGAAGCTGAACAAGGTGGAGGGGAAAGTGTTGCCCATCTTGGGGGACGTGAGGGACGTTTGTCCGAAGCTCGGGGAAAAGTTCGACAGGGTCGTCATGCCTTTGCCAAAGGGAGCGCACGAGTATTTGGACGTGGCAATCCCTCGCGTCAAGAAAGGAGGAGTCCTCCACTTCTATCACTGGGCGAGGGAAGACGACTTGTTCTCCGAAGCCGAGGGCCTAGTAGTCGAGGAAGCGGAAAGAATGGGCAGGAAGGCGACCGTGTTGGAGCGGAGGAAAGTACTGCCCTACGCTCCTCGCGTGTGGAAAGTGCGCGTGGACTTCAGGTTAACCTGATTCCGTAGGTTTCCACGTAGGAGACGAGCTCCTCCACGTCCGCTCCGATGAGGATTTCATACTTGTCCCCCGCTCCGCAGTAAAGCAACAACTTGCCGTTTGCGACGATCCCGCCCACCGGAAAGACTACCGCTGGGACATCGACGGGGAATTGGTCGCTCCCGTAGAGCTCGTAAGGTTTCGACGGGATGTAGACGGGGTGGGGGGTTTTGGCCAATACCCGCCTCGGATCCGCCGGATCAAGAAGGGCAACGCAGACAGAATAGCCGCGACGGATTTCCTCCCTTAGCCCATATTCGGAGCATATTTCCTTCCTTATGAGCCCGACCGCGTGGTAAACGAGGACGAGGTATTCTCGGTGCCGGAGCACTTGGGTTCCCGCGCCCACCTTCTCCCTTTCGTGGGGGAGTTCTCCCGCCTTCAGCAAGAGGCTCTTAGGGCGTTCCCGGTAGACTTCCTTCCAGAAGTCCCGGTATTGCTTCGGGCGGAGGAGCATGTCCAGCCCTTCGGGGAGGCGTACCACGTGTATGTTGGGGTGGAAACGGAGGAGCAAGTACCAATCCCCGTCAACGCGGAAAGGAACGGCGTTTCTCGAGTCGAATACGTCGATTATTCCGTGATAATGAATTTCTTCGAAGTCTTCGGTGCTGTAGATGGCGACCCTGTCGGCGTTCTTCGCCTTGAATGGGGGACCTATCTTCCCGCACCCGACGAGCAAGTAGGTGGAGTCGGCCCGGACGATGCGTATGTCCTCTACCCCGTACCGGAAGTCCTGGTGTTGAGAACCGTCCCCCTTGATGATCACGCCGGAAGGTCGGAAGCGCAGGCCGTCCTCGCTCCATAGGATCCAAACCTCGGAGACGTAGTCCTCCATGCAGACCCTCCTCATGCCCAATTTCTCGTCGAAGAACTCCGATTTGCGATAGCGAGAATGACAACGGGGCGCGAGCACCACTCGCCCTCGGAAAATCTCCGCTCCCCCGTTGAAGACGGCGCCTACCATTCGCTTACCATCTTCTTCCCAAATCAAGCCCAATTCCTCGGGCCTGACTATGGGATTGGACGGGTGGTGGGACAGCTTGAAAATCGTGCCCGCCGATGTCTCGACTAATTCCCCGGAGCCGATCCCTTTAGCCGCTTCCATACAATACCCTACGGTAGAGGCTCAAGTGTCGTTTGGCCGTTTCCTCCCAAGAAGTTTTGCGGCGGTAGTCGAGGGTCCTCTTGACGACATATTCCCGGAATTCCCGATCCTCGAACAGCCTCAAGATCACTTGGGCGAGCCCGGAGGAGTTGAAAGGCAGGATGAGCAACTCGTCGCATATGTTGGAGAGCTCCTCGAACTTGGGGATCCTAGAAGCGATCACGGGTTTCCCCGCTCCGATGGCGAGGTGGAAGGAACCCGATGCTGAGCGGTCTTCCTCGTAGTAGGGGAAGAGAACGGCGTCCACGGCGCTGAAAAGATAGGGCACGTCCTCATTGGGAAAGAACTTGTTGGGGTATATGACGGCGTCCTCCAAGCCCAGCTCCTTTATCTTGCGTTCTATTTCTTCCGCGTAAAGACGATCTGTTTCCCTAGCGTTCGGAGCGAGTCCCCCAGCTATGAAGAGCTTAACGTCCTTCCGCTTCTCCCTTACCTGCTTCAAAGCCTCTAGGGCGACATGTATGCACTTGTGTCGCTTCACGAACCCGAACATGAGGAGTATCTTGTCCTCGACGGGGAGGCCTAGGCGTTTCCTAGATTCAAGGGGATCCTCCTCGATTATCTCGGTTCCGTGAGGGATGACCTCGATTTTCTCCGGCGGGATTCCCTTGCGAACCAAGATGTCTTTCTGGGTTGGGAGGTGGACGATGACGGCGTCCGCCAAGGACGCTACTTTCGCCGCGTAATCCTCGTCGACTCTACCGCGTTCGGAAAACTGCGCGGGCCTCACGCAGTGAATGGTAATCACCTTCTTCGCGGGGAGTTTCTTCAGCAAAGTGGGCAACCTCTCGTCGAACCCGTATATGCTGTACTCGTGCTCCACGTGAACTAGGTCGAATCCTTCCGCCTCCTTCAAGATGGGGGCGACGTAATCCCCCTTCCGATCCCAGCACGGCACGACTTCGAAGTTCTCCTCGCGTAAGGAGGACGCGTAGCGTTCGGCGATTATCTTGATGTGAAGGGAAGGGTCCACTTTGCGCATGGCGCGCGTCAAATAATCCGTGTAGGTTGCGATGCCGCATCTTTGAGGGAGGAAAGTCGAAACGAAGGCTATTTTCATCGTTAGGCTAGTACGCGGGCCTTGAATGGGTTGCGATCACGGAATTTCGGGAATTCCGTATTTTTCGAGGAGCTCTTCAAACCGCTCCCTGCAGTACTTAACGGCCTTCGGGACGTGTTCTAGGATATCTACGGCCGTTATCCCGTCTTCTCCTTTCTCCTCCGCCGCTAGGTCTCCCGCAAGACCGTGCACGAAAACTCCCATGCGCGCCGAGTCCTCAACGCTCAAGCCCAAGCCGTACATGGCCGCAATTACGCCAACGAGCACGTCTCCGCTACCAGCAGTCGCCATTCCCGGGTTTCCGCTCATGTTTATGAACGCGCGCCCATCGGGCATGGCGATCACCGTCCTCGCCCCCTTCAGCACGACGATGACACCCGTCTTCTCCGAGAAAGACCTCGCGACCCCCACTCGGTCCCCTTGTATCTCTCCTATCGTTTTCCCCGTGAGGCGGGCCATTTCTCCGGGATGGGGGGTCAAAATGGTGGGGGCCTTACGCCTCTCGAGGACTTCGAGCCGTTGGGACAAGGCGGTGAGGCCGTCCCCGTCCACGATGAGGGGGCGTTCGACCTTCTCCACCAGCCGTCTCGCCAGTTCTTGCGTTTCCTCGTTGAGGGAGATGCCGGGACCTACGACGACTACGTCCGATTTCTCCGATAAATCCAAGATCTTGGGCTCGTTCGACATGGCGAGGGAGCCTTCTCTGGTTTCGTCGGCGGGTATGTAGACGACTTCGGGAGCCCGTGTGGCGAGGGCGGGCACCACCGACTTCGGGGCGACGAGCCTCGAGTAGCCACCCCCCGCTTTCAGGAAAGCCAAAGCCGACAAGTAAGGAGCCCCAAAGTAGCCGAACGCCCCAGCCACGAAGAGGGCTTTCCCGAACGTTCCCTTATGCCCAGCCCGCTCTCTGTAGGGAAGCAGAATGGGGTTGTTGAGCTCGGTCTTTAGCCAGTCGGCGTCGTAGAGTTGGGGAGGGGTCGAAATTCGGGAGAGGAAGAGCTTGCCGCAGTATTCCGCCCCGGGGTAGAGCACGTTGCCCAACTTCGGGAGGGCGAAGGTAATCGTGTAAGAGGCCCTAACTGCAACGCCCAGAACGGCTCC
>CAYNNH010000031.1:0-11707 GCA_964398605.1 uncultured Nitrososphaerota archaeon
GGGCTAGGCGGGGGGCTGGTGGTCCCCTGAGGGAGCAATCCCGACCGCAAACCCACCTACGGCGGGCCGACAGCCTACCTGAGGCCTCCTGAACGTGGTACGCCCCTAAGCGCCGACGAAGAAGCTCCGCCCCAGGGGGCGTCTGACGGCCGCACGCCCTCTGTAGGGAGGGCGGAAGGCCTTAGGGCGAACCGACGAGGCCCGGGAGGGAGCAGTCGTAAGCCCGGTCAGGCGCGCTCCTGGGATCCGGGGTGGAGTCGACGCTTAGGGAAACGGCCACGGGATGGGGGTCGAGGGTAGGGCCCCCTACCCCCTTTCCAGTATCGCGCAAGCCTGACAGATCTCCGAGCTTGTAGGCTCTCCGCAAATCTTGCACTCCCTAACCCGTACGGGAGCTTCTGCCATTTTCCTTATCCTGTAGTGAATGCCCAGAATGGCGTATTTAATCCCGGGGTGTTCCCGCTCCATGGCATTGAGGAAAAGCCTCACCTTGTACCGCATGGAAGTCCTGATGTGTGGGCAGTTCTTTCCGGAAAAATCAAAACCGCTCAGGTAAGCGTAGAGGGCTATTTCCTCCTCCCTTACGTTGAAGAAGGGGGCAATTCTGGGCACCAACTTGGGGTGAATTTTCTTCGGCTTTGGATCCAAGCTCAGCAAACGCTCGAGGGTCCCCCTCATCATGTTGATGACCACCGTCTGAGCCCAATCGTCTAGGTTGTGGGCGGTTGCCACTTTGTCCGCTCCGAGTTCCCGACTTACGACGTTAATGATCTTCCTTTTTAGGATGCCGCAAACGGTGCAAGGCCCCAACTCCACGCCTCCCTCCAGTATTTCCGGTAAGGATCGACCGTAAAATTCCTTGAAGCTTTTGACCACGAGCTCTATTCCAAGTTCCTTGCACAATTCCTTGGCCCTCTTAATGCCAGCTTCACGGTGATCCCCTATCCCCTCGTCCACCAAGAGCGCGATGAGTTCCGACCTAGGGAACTTCCTCTCTATCTTGTACAGAATCCTGAGCAAGGAGAGACTGTCCTTCCCCCCAGAGATGGCGACGACGATTCTGTCGTCGGGCTCGAGCATCTTGAGCTGGCATATGTTCCTCCTGACTGTCCGCTCGATGATTTTCTTGAAACACGATGGGCAAAAGGCTTGGCCGGCGTACCTCCGCAAATATATCGCTTCTCTCCGCTTGCAGAGGTAGCACTTCATGTCACTAGAGATAAGATAATGTTCCAGAGGAGCAAGGTAACGCAAGACGCCGCCAGAGTTGCCCTCACCAACGCTCCTTTTTTGCCCGAAATGAGGCTCGCGACGACTTTGTCACCATCAAGCGGCGGGATTGGGAGCGCGTTGATGATGGCCACGCTGGACGCTACGATGAAGGAGACGACGAGGAATCTGTAGAACTCGTAAGGCCCATCGATAGGGAACACGGGGAGCCTAGGCGGGTAGTAATCGAAGAGATAAACTCCTATAACCGCCCTTCCCGATTCGTTGCGCGTGAATATGGTCACGTTGTTGAGCGTCCCATCCCTCAAGACGCTTAGCGTAACGGCCGATCGAGGACGCGCGCGTTCCATTACTTGCCTGAACTCGTCTAAGTTGTGAACCCTCGTCCCGTTAACTCCCAAGATCACGTCTCCTCTTTCCAATACGCCGTAAGCGGGGTATCCGTTGATTACGTCGAGAACCTGAACCCCGCTCCTCGCCCCATAGAAAGGACTTATGAGAGCGTAGAAAACGGCATTCGATATTAGAGGCACTAGGATAAGGAGAGC
Source organism: uncultured Nitrososphaerota archaeon (assembly GCA_964398605.1). Lineage (GTDB taxonomy): Archaea > Thermoproteota > CAYNNH01 > CAYNNH01 > CAYNNH01 > CAYNNH01. Next base: position 1,779 of record CAYNNH010000031.1, read on the forward strand.
CAACACGATATTCGCGCTGGATCCTGCCGAGAAAAACCTCAATTTGCTCCTTTTGCTTGCTTTACTCAGAGACCCCTCATCAGCCTCTACAAAAGCCCCGGGGAATATGAAAGCGACGAAAAAGCCCGCCGATTTTAGCTTTATCCCGCTCACCTTCGCGGCCACGGCGTGGGCCGCCTCATGGGAGAATATTACGATGAGTATCGAGGGCACCATGAGAAGGAAGATGTCGAAACCTATGGTTATGCCGGGCAACACGGGCACGAGCCTAGAAGCTTCCGCGGGTCTTTCGTAGAAAGAGAGCAGATTGCTCGCCATGAAGTAAACGCCGTAGCCCATGACTAAGAAGAACAAGCCTACCGAAACATCCGATACCACGCTCCAGAACTTCTTAGGTCTCGAGAGCTTTTCCAAAAAACGTAGGAATCTGCCACTCCTGTACAAAACGTGTAGGGGAGAACATTCTAAGTTCCGCACTTGCAACTGCCTCAGGATGCTGTATAGAACGACCCACGCTACGAGGATTAAGAGGAGGAGTTCCGCCACCCCAAGCACTTAGCAATAGCCAACGAAGTATAAAGAGCATAATTGAGGGAGGTCAAATACGACGCGAAGAGATGGTCCTTACTGCGGGAGCTTAGGTCGAAGGCCATTTCGATCATGAAAGCGCTGAAAGACCAGCAAATCCCCTCAATCGTTTACGGTAGCATAGCGAGGGGGGATGTAAAGCCCACTAGCGATGTGGACGTTTTCGTGCCTTACAACGTTACGCCCTTTTTGGTGGAATCTGCCCTTAGAAATGCGGGTTTCGAGCCTATTGGGAAGGAAATAGTCCAAGCCACGCCATCGCACGGACTGAAAGCCTACATAACCCTCGAGCCTAGGGTAACGGTCTCCTTCCCCCTCACGAAACTAAAGCGAAGAGAACTCGAGTTCTATTCCTTCGGCGGAAAGCTCTCGCTAGACGACTTGCTCGAAAACAAGAGGATTCCCGGCGTCGATAAGAGGCTCTTCATGATCGAGCCGACCCCATCGGGACACGTTGAGTGGAGCATCGTGGGCAGGGAAGGAGAAGCCGCGAGCATTCTAGGGGTGAGCCTCGACACCGTTTTAGAACGGGTTAGAGTCCTCACGAGACGGCGAAAAGTGGGGAGGACAGGTGTCTTTCTTAAATGGGAAATCCCCTTGGACAAAAGTTTCGAAGAAGCTCTACGCGACATAGTTCGCTTACGGCCTAGGACGAAGGAAAAGCTACGCGGATAAATACCCCCTCAAAACCGAAGGTGAATGTGGAAGAAGATCTTCCTCGCATGCGCGATTTTTCACCTAGTCTTAGTCCTCGCTTCGCCCTTCGCGATGGCGCAAAATGAAACGGAACCCGAGTCCCCATTTGAGCGCTTGGATCGAATGACCGACCGCTTCGGCGACATATTAGTGGGAGTCCTCCAATCCGTGAAGAAACTCCTTATAAAAGTGGCCAGAGCAGCTTACTCCGTCATGGGAATCGCCGGAATCCTTTTGTGGGCGACTAGGATCCAGCGTAGGTGGGGCCACGAACTACTGATGGGCGCTATAATGCTCGGCTTCATAGTCGAGTGCGTCATTCCCTGTATATAGGATACCTTAACCTCCCCACGGCGCCGCCTAGAGCCCTTAGCTTGCTCGCAACCTCCCCGAAATCCGCCACCAAAACAACTCTTCCTCCCTTTTTCTCCACGCTTTCCAATAAACGCGAAACTTCCGGGGAAGTGAGAAGAGATTCTAGCACGTAGACCTCCTCTACTGCCCCAAGCTCGTCGGCTTTCTTCAGCTCCTGCAAACCGTACACGACCCTCTTATCCCCCTTGAAAAGGGAGGCTAGTAGCTCTTCAATAGCCCTAGAGCTTTCCAAAAAACGCACGTTCTTCGCGACTTCACAAAGCTTTCCATGCCTAATGCCCTCGTAAAGCCCTTCAAGTCCACCGTAGCTGGTCTTAACAACGCCCACGACTTTCACGGGAACTCCCTCTTCCTTGATGAATTTGAGGAAGGAGCTCACGGGGATGTGCGGGCCCATGACGACTACTTCTTTCAAGTCATGTATCTTCGACGAGATATCCCGGAAAAATTCCCTCGTCCTCCCGCTTTCCTTCGGGGAAGACCGACTTCCTTCCCAAATAATCTTAACACCGTCCGATATGCGAGCAATGCAACAACTTTTGAAGTCGAGACAAACGACGAAAATGCTCCGCTTTTCTTTGACGCTTTTCTTCAGGGAGTTCTCGATACGTTCCTCCCACTTCGCCTTTACGACCGTTAGGGGCATGCCGTACTTGATGGAAACGCCTTCCCTAAAACCCTTGAGGTACGCGTATTTCTGGGGGACATGGACTATTCTCCCCAGAACTCGCAAGTAACTCTCCTTCAGCGCGACTTTCTCGACTTCTATGCAGACTTTCAGCGGGACTCTCACCTTTTCCTCCGCCATCTTCAAAACCCGCCTAGTTTGGCAACAAACTAGATCTCCCCGCTCAACGAGCAAGCTGAGCCTCCACAAATCCTCATAATCTTGGGGGATGACTTCGAACGTCTTGTTCTCCGGGTTCACGTGGCGCAAGATCACTCGATAATTACCGCGCCTTATACTAGAGTGCGAGTACGACTCGCCGAGGAATCCGACCTTCCCTCCATCTACCGGATCGAGCTGGAAAGCTTCAGGGACCCTTACCCTTACTCGCTGTTTGTGTGGCTTCTGCAGAATTGCTCTCGCTTCTTCTTGGTGGCGGAGGAAAACGGACTCGTTGTTGGTTACGCCGTCGCTTGCGTCGAGCCCGAAGCGACAGGTCACGTCGTTTCAATAGCTGTAGCAAAGAAACACCGCCGCAAGGGGATAGGCAAGGCCCTTATGGAAGAACTCATTAAGCGCATGAAAGAAGCTGGCTTGAAAAAGGCGATCTTGGAAGTGAGGGTGTCGAACGAGCCTGCCATTCGGCTTTACGAGAAACTGGGCTTCCGCGCGATCAAACGGCTCAAATCGTACTATTCCGACGGAGAAGACGGTTGGTTAATGTCCCTCGACTTGTGAAGGCTATTAACACCGCCTTCTACTCATGTGATGAAGAGGTTCTGGCTTCTCGACATAAACTACGAAGTAAGCCCCGAACGCGATACCATGTTCCTCTGGTGCATCGACGAGGAGGGCAAGCGCGTTTTGCTCCTCGACGAGTACCATCCTTACTTTTACGCCGTATTCGACAGCAAGGCGAATGCCGAATCCGCCGCTCGCTCGCTTTCCAAATCCAAACACGTCTTAAAGGCGGAGGTCGTGAAGCGCAAGTACTTCGGAGAGGAGAAGCACGCGGTAAAGGTGACTTGTCACTCCTCCTCCGCCTTGAAATCGGCCGTGAAGGCGGCTAAGAAGCTCGCCGGAAAGCCCTTAATACTGGAGGACGACATACGGTCTTCCGCGAAGTACTTGCTCGACCTCGACCTCAGCCCGTCGGCCTGGTTCACCGCTGAAGTCGAGGAAACGGAAGTGCCCGAGAACTGCCAAGTGGACGCGGCCTACAAGGTGAAAGGAAAGCCCGCCACCGTCGAAATCCACGAGGTCCCCGACCTTAGAGTCATGGCTTTCTCGATGGTCTGCTACAGCGAGAAGGGAGCCCCCATCGCCGAGCACAACCCCGTCATCATCATATCCATCGCCACGAACGACGGGAAGAAACACCAGATCGTGGCGAAAAGCGAGAAGGACGATAGGGAAGTGCTCGAAGAATTCGTCGAGTTCGTTCAAGACTACGATCCCGACGTTATTGCGGGTTACGGGTCCAATTGGGAGCTGTGGCCTTACCTGATGAAGAGGTCCAAGAAGAGCGGAGTTCCGTTGGCAGTTGGGAGGAACAAAGGGGAGCCCCACACGAGCCTCTATGGGCACGTTTCGGTGACGGGGAGGGCCAACGTCGATTTCTTCGACTTCGCGGAGAAAGACCTCCCCGTCAAGCTCAAGCTCCTCGACGAAGTGGCCGAGTTCTTGGGAGTCATGCCAAAGGATCGCGTGAAGGTGGGCGTAGTGGATGTCGCCAAGTTCTGGAAAGAACGGAGAGAGGACCTCCTGAAGTCCAGCATGCAGGACGCCGAGATGGTTCTGGGCATTTGCGAGAAGATGCTGGACTTCGCCATCCAGCTTTCCAGCCTCGTGGGGATACCCCTCGACCACGTTGGGACGGCCGCCATAGGCTTCCGCGTGGAGCATTTCCTCATGAGGAAGGCGATCAGGTTCGGCGAACTCATTCCGAAGCGGGAGAAAGTTCAGTACATCCCGTACAAAGGCGCCATCGTCCTGAAGCCCAAGCCCGGCTTGCACGAGAAAGTGGCCGTTCTGGACTTCAAGTCGATGTACCCCAGCATCATGATCGCGAAGAACATCTCGCCGGATACATACGAGAAATCGCCGAAGCCTGGCGAGGAGGTCGTGATTGCCCCCGAGGTAGGGCACGCTTTCAGACAGAAGCCCGATGGCTTCTACAGGAAAGTCCTCTCCGAACTCCTCCGGGTGCGCGACGAACTCCGCCAAAAGCTGAAGAAGTTGAAGAAAACCGACCCGGCGTACCGCATTCTAGATGCCCGACAAAAAGCCGTCAAGGTCATAACGAATGCCTGCTACGGCTACGCTGGCTGGATAGGCGCTAGGTGGTACGTCAAGCCCGTGGCGGAAGCCACCACCGCCTTCGGGAGACAAACGATCACCACCGCCATAAAGATGGCGGAAGAACTAGGGCTTTCTATAATTTACGGCGATACGGACTCAGTCTTCGTTAAGTACGACCCGCAGAAGACGGAGAAGCTCTTGTCCATGATCCAAGAAAAGTTAGGCTTGATCATAAAGCCAGACAAGGTCTACGAGCGCATACTCTTCACGGAAGCGAAGAAGAGGTACGCTGGCCTTCTCGAAGATGGGACAATCGACGTCGTCGGCCTCGAAGTAGCGCGCGGAGACTGGAGCGAAGTCGCCAAGGAAGCTCAAATGAGGGTTCTGAGGGCGGTACTCAAAGAGGGATCCGTGGAGAAAGCAATCGAGGAAATCAGGGAACTCATCAAGGATCTGCGGGAGAAGAAAGTGCCCTACGAGGACCTCATCATATGGAAGACCCTTACGAAGAAGCCGGAAGAATACGAAGTCCGGACGGCCCACGTCGAAGCCATGAGGAAAATGCTCGCGGCGGGCTTCAAGCTCGATCTGGGAGATAAAGTGGGCTACGTCATAACGAAGGGCGCTGGGAAGCTCTACGAGCGGGCCATGCCGTACTTCATGACGAACTACGACGAAGTCGACATCGATTATTACATCCAGAAGCAAATAATCCCGGCAGCCATGAGGATCCTCCGCATGTTCGGCGTGAAGCAAGACGAATTGCTGAAAGCTCCCGCGGGCAGGCCTAGGACCCTCTTCGAGTTCATGTAATTTAACCTGCCTTTTTGTTAGATGGAGTTCCTAGAGGCAATTAAGGAGGCGGTAAAGAAAGTCCGGGAGTACGCGCCCAGAGAGGTCGTGGTCGTCCACCACGACGATGCCGATGGAATTTGCTCCGGAGCCATAATGAAGGCCTGTCTGGAACGCGAAGGCTTTCGTCCGCGATTGATATGCCTAGAGAAAGCTTTTCCAGAAGTCCTCGAACGCCTACAAAAAAGCGAAGGAAACTTGATCTTCTACGTGGACATAGGAACCGCCCACGCCGACAAGATTTCCCGCTACAATCAAGGCAGGAACCTCACGATTATCCTCGACCACCACGACCCCGTCCCCTCCGAAGATCCGCTCGTGCTCAACGTAAACCCCGAGTTTTACGGGATGGAAGGAGAATCCGACGCGAGCGGAGCCACGGTCACCTATCTCTTTGCGAGAGAAATGGACGAGGCGAATAAGGACTTGGCCCATCTCGCGGTCGTGGGGAGCTACGAGATACCAGGTCCCCCGCGTTCTCTCAACGAGCTCGCCCTAAAGGACGCCATCGAAGCGGGGAAAGCTAGGAAATCGGGCAAGCAGATCATCGTATCCATGAAGGGGATGGAAGAGGAAAGGGGGAAAATTTCGTCCCTGCTGACCTTGCTCGGCTCGGTAGGCTATTACGTGGGAGGTCCCGAAAAAGCGGTCAATGCTTGCCTCGAAGGCTTCGACGAGTCGGTTTTGAAATTGTCGCAAGAATTGAAAGAGCGCAGGAATAAGGCTAGGAAGAGGGTTTTGGCCTTCCTTTTCAGGGGAGGGATGAAGAAGCTACGCTACACGCAGTGGTTCAACGTCGGGAACATGCTGAAGGGAATGGGGACGAAAGTCATCGGAACCATATGCTCTTCCCTCGCCAACTACCGCAAGTTGGTTGACCCGGACAAGTACCTCGTGGGGATCATGGCCATGTTGCCCGAAATCCCCGGTTTTGGCGCCTTGAGCGAGCAACTCTCCAAAGCTTCGATTAGGGTTCCCCAAGCTCTAAGGAAGGAAGTGGATAAGGGCAAGTTCCCGCCAGCTTCCTCGATACTGATAAGGGCTTGTGAGGAAGTGGGAGGCTTCGCCGATGGGCACGCGTTTGCCGCGTCGGGAGTTCTTCCCAGAGGGAAGGAGGAAAAAATGATTCGGGCGCTCGAGGAGGAAGTTAAGTCATTCTTAGAACGTCCCCGTAAGTGAGAACTCTTATCGAGGCTGGGTGCTTGTTTATGGCGAGCCTAAAGCCTATTATCATCTTTATTCCCTTCTCCGCCGCCACGTCGACTATGCGCTGAGTCACTAGGCCATCGAGCACGAGGACTTTGCATCCCTTCACATCTCCCTTCAGAGTTTCGGCCAACTGGCTTACAGCGACCTTCCCTACTTCGTCGAGGTTCTCGTCTAGGAAGACGGCTTCCCACGTCCCCCTCATCCTTTCGACGCACCTGACGAGTTTTTCGGGGAATGGGGGCTTTTCTTCGAGCCTCTTTTTCGCTTCTTCGGCAGGTATCCTTTTCTTCAAGGCTTCCTCGATCTCCAAGCGAGTTAAGTTCTCCACTTCCTTCCCGGGAGGCGCCCTCGCAACGTACTTTACGTTTGCCCTTTCCAAGAGCTTCTTCAGGATGTCAATACCTCCTCTATCGCCATCCACAAAGGCTATGATGTCCTTCTGTTTCGAAAGCTCCGAAACTACTCTAAGTCCCTCTTCTCTCAGTCCCTCAACGGCTATGACGTTCTTATACCCGCACTCGAGCAAGTTTCTCACATCTGCGCTCCCCTCCACCACAATGATTTCCTTCGCTACGTCTACATCTGGACCAGCAGGCAACCCCTTGTACTTTTTCATCCTCGGCGGTTTGAAGGCCTTCGTGATGAAGTCTATCATTTCTCGGCACTGAGTGCGCATGCTCCTCACGTGCTCCTCGACGAGCTTCTTCGCCCTTTCCCTGATATACTTCCTCTTCTCTTCCCGTATGTCCACTATTCCTTCGACTTGGATTTTCGCTTCATAAGGCCCTATGCGATCCACGGTTTCGAGAGCTGCGGCTATGAGCGCGGTTTCTGGCATGGAAAGAGTCGAAGGAACGGCTAATTCGGCGTTCGTTTCCCTTTCCCTGTAAGAAATTCCCACTTTTATCCTGCCTATTTTGCCTTCTTCGTAGAGCCTTTTTATGTCGAGGTCGGGACCTAACAGCCCCTCGGTTTGCCCGAATATCGCCCCTATGATGTCGCCTTCTTCCACCTTGCCTTTGATATCCGCCCTTGCTCTGATGATATACTTCACGGTCCTCGAGTGAGCCCGCTCGCTCAAAGCTTTCTCACGATGCCCAAGCTCCTATCCGTCTCGTCCATGGACTCTTCCGCTCCCATGAGCCTCAAAGATGCCCTTATAGCGTCTATATTCTCGGGAATCACGTCCGATTCTTGTTGGACGCCGTAGAACATGTAGAGCTCGGAGCCTACAACCGAAACCGACTCCCTCCAAACGCATATCTCGTAGAGGTCGTTTCTAGGCCGGTGGAGGTCCCTCGCCAAATCGATGAGCTGGGCCGTGGAGATTATCCCGTCCTCCGCGCTCACGACGAGGATCCTTCGCTCCTCCTCTAAGGCCTCAACCACGTCCTCCTTTTTCACGTTCCCGCCCTTGAGCCTCACGATGAGGGAGTGCAGGTGCATGTGGGTCACCGGCGCCATCACGGCCATGGTGACGATGTCTATATGGGGGAGAACCGTTTGCACGTCGGGACCGTGGTGTGAGGGTATCGCGGGAGGATTGGGCATGAGCATGTCGAGAGGCGCTCCTTTCGTATCATCAGGATCGGCCGCCCTCCTAACGATGACCGCCCACGCTTTTTCCACGCCGAAATTCTTGTCGAGGCAGTTCAGGATGCGGCAAAGACCTGTCGTGTTGCAGGAAACCACGCGGATGTACTTTTTCCCGTAAGCTTTGTCGTAGTTGCATTGGGCGACGAAGCTCACGTCGGCCACGTTTGCTTTCTCCCCTCCCTCGAAGATGGCCGGGATGCCCTTTTTCTCGTAAATCGGCTTGTTCTTCGCCCCCACTTTCTTCGGAGTTGCATCAACGACTATGTCGGCGTTTTCTAAAGCGTCCGCGAGGGTGCCCGACGCGTCGAAGCCTTTCCTTTCGAACTCCTTTAAACACGACTCGTCGGCTGCGTAAACCTTGTATCCTTTCCTCAGGGCGATCAACGCTTTGTAATCGGGCTTCGTCTTCACGACTCCGACGAGTTCCATGTCCCTCTGCTTCACGACCGCGTCGGCAACCCTCCTGCCTATAACCCCAAACCCGTTCACGAGCACCTTTACCAATATCTCACCCGCTCAGTCTTTCCCGAATCGTTTCTTTTAGCTTTCTTTCCCATTTTTTGATCAGGGAAGGCAATCCCTGCACGTGAGCCAATCCCGCCAACGAGCTTATGCGTTCCCTAAACAACTTGTTTACCTTGATCCCCTTGTGTATCAACTCCTCCTCGACAACTCTGAGGAGCTTCTCGCCTTCTCGATCGACATCAGTCAGCACGATCACCTCCTTCGCCTCCAATTCCCATAGGATTTGCCTTATGCCTTTCCTGCACTTGAGAACCACGAATTTTCCCTCTATGCCCAAACTCTCGAGGGCTTCCTTGTCCCTCTCGCCCTCAACTACGAGAACAACGCCCTCCCGTCGAGCCTCCTCTTTAAGCCTGCCCAATTCTTGGCAGAGTAATTCCGCCCTTTGCCGAAGGGTCTGGTATTTCAACGCGTTACTTCGATCTTTTTCATTTCCTCGAGGACATCGCTGTGGCGATCGAAGTACTCCCTAACGGGCTTGAGGATCTCGATCAACGAATCGGCGACGGCGTTTTTGAGGTCAAGGGGGTGGAGTCTCCCCTCTTTGTAATCCCTCAACAACTCCCCGTAATCGCGGTAAAGAACGTCCCCTCCGTATCTTTCCTCCCGCTTCACGAGCAATTGCCCCGCTTCTGGGAACACGACGTATTTGGCTATTTCGAGCACGGGGTTCGGATATTCCTCTTTGGGGGGACAGTACGCTTTCCTTACCTTCTCCCGTATGACTTCGGGCTCGTCGTGGACGAAGATGCAACTCTCGGGTATGCTCTTCGACATCTTGAGGGCTATTCTCGCGCTCAGTTTCTCGTCTTCATCGAACTTCTCCTTCCTCTCCTTGAGGCGCAATCCCATGAGGAGGTGCGTGTGAATACACACGGGTTTCCTGAAACCCAAGGGCTTCGCTACTTCCCTCGCCAACATGTGAGCCTTCCGCTGATCCATTCCCGCGCAAGCGCAATCAACCCCTAGGAAAAATATGTCTGCCGCTTGCATGCAAGGGTAATAAAGCCAAGCCGCTTGGATGCCCTTCGCGTCCATGCTCCTCCCCATAATGGGGAGCGCCCTCCTGATGCGTTCCAACGAGGCCTTCTTCGCGATTCTTATGACCAATTCCCAGTAC
>CAYNNH010000032.1:0-11641 GCA_964398605.1 uncultured Nitrososphaerota archaeon
CTTTTATCTTCGGCAACTTGATCTTAGGCTTAGGCTTCGGGGGAGCTTTGAACAGTTCGGGAGGCAATTCCTTGCCACAGTGCATGCAAAACTTCGCCTTCATCGTTTCCTTCCCGCAATACGGGCAGAATATTTTCTCCAGCTCTCCCATCAACAAGACTTCCTTTCCCGCATATAATCATACTCCTCCTACTTGGTGGAAGAACTGAGCACTTCTTCCGCTAGCTCCCCCAGCGACCTCGCCTCCTCCATCATTTTAGAAGTGAGCTGGATGAGTTTGGAGAGTTCTTTCGCGAAAAACTCGACGAACAGAGAATCGTCCACATTCCTCATAAACTCTAAGCACATTTCGTTTGCCCTCGACTGGGCGACTGCAAGCTTACTTAATGCCCTCGAGAATTTGAAGGCCCTCTTAAGACTGTCCCCTTTCTCCCTAATGATCGCTAGCCTCATTTCGTCAATTTTCTCGAGCAACTGACTGTAGAGCTCGCCCAAATACTCCACCTCCTTCACCAGCATGTTTTTCGCAGGGGCGTAACCTTTAGATAGCAGGCGAAGGATTTTAGGCAAGGCCTTGAGGGACGACCACGCCTCGTCGATGAGGTCTTGCACACCAAGCTACAAAAAACGGTATAAAGGCTCTGGGAAGTCCTTTGTGCCATCATTAAGGGGCGCCCTTGAAGAGCTCCCCTTGACCAAAGTTTTACTTCTCGCCGCCGCTATCCGCTTCATATTGGCTCCCTTCTTCGGTCATCCTTGGGACACATACATATGGGAGTGCGTCGGATCCGCCCTCTTAGCGGGGAAGAACCCCTACACGCTCGGGACATCCCAAGTTTGGTGGTGGGGCTACTACTGCTACCCGCCTCCTTGGATGCTGTGGTGTGCCTTCGCTTACCTCTTCCATTTCAGCTATTACGCTTACTTGCTCGTCCTCAAAATCCCCACGATTCTCGCCGACTTGGGAATAGGCTTGTTGCTTTTCAGAATCGCTAGCGAACTCAAGAACGAAGTGTGGGGCAAACGCCTCGCCCTCGCTTACTTGTTCAACCCCGTGTCGATCTTGATCTCGGCTGTGTGGGCCATGTTCGATTCCATACCGGCTTTGCTCACCCTCCTTGCTTTCTACGAGCTCATGCACAAGAGATACAAGCTCAGCGCCCTCTGGCTAGGCGGGGGGATCGCGGTCAAGATATACCCCGCCTTATTCCTCCCATTCCTCTGCTACAAGTTCTGGAAGGAGAAAGGCTTTAGGTGGGCGCTTAAGTACGTTCTCTGGGCTCTTTCGCCTCTCGCGGCCGTTTCTATGCCTTTCTTCATCGCCGATCCCTATAGCTTCGTGAGCTTGCTTATCCTAGGAAACGCTGGCTATGTCGGCGGGATGACGTATTGGATGGTTCTCAGTCACTTCATGAACTCCTACGTGATGTCTGTCGTCGCTTTCTCCCTGTTCGCCATTTTCTACTACTTCATCGTCCGAGACTGGGGGAGGGCTGAAAGTCCACACGATTTGGCTTACGCCATGACCGCCATCCTGGCGGCGTTCCTTGTCACCTCTCCTAAGGTCAATGTCCAGTACACCTTGTGGATTCTACCTTTCTTGCTCGTGGTTTCCCTCAAGCGTAGGAGGGCTTATCGCATCGTCTACAAGTGGGTGACGGCTTTCGCTGCCTTGCTTATCGTATCGATGGCGCCTTGGAACAACTACTATCTCTACGCTGGGCCCCACATATACACGCCTCCCCCCATATGGCTCGTCTTCGGGACGCTCATCGTGGCTTGCGCCATAGCGACTCCTCTCTCCATGGCGAGACTCTTAAGGAAGGGCATGTACCTCGTTTCCTTCCCAAAGAAAGCGTCCCTTAAAGCCCTGCTCGCTACTTCCCTTTCCATCTTGGTAGGCTTCAGTATTTTCGCCTTCGTCGCTCCCGTGACCGCCCCCTCCCAAGAAGCGAAGGAAGGGAAGATACTCCTTGCCATCCCCGAGAGCATGGATTCCGCCTTCAACCCGGAGGCGAACGATTACGCCGTCGAGGACTACCTCAAGAAATACTCGCCCAACGCGACCATCCTTCCGTGGTCCCCCGATTTCTACAACGAGTACGGGAACCTCTCCGACAACCTCGACGTTTACATGAAAATCGTCTTCTCGAGGCTGAGCAATTGGACGTTGGACGATGTGAAGGGCGTAGTGCGGGAGCTCCACGCTCGGGGCGTGAAAGTGTACCTAGGGGTCTTTTGTAGGGCGGAGCACATATCCTCCGCCCACGGGATGATGGGCTACCGTTCTCCGTGGTTTAAGAGGCATCCGGAGGCCCTTAACGGACATTTGATCGACCTTTCTGCTACTCTCAAGGAGGATCCGGCGTACGGCATCGAGGAAGGAACACCCTACTGGAAATACCTCTCCGAGAAAGCGGTACAGGCTATTCTCGATGTCGGGTGCGATGGCTTTGCTTTCCTATACACCGACTACCGCCCGCCCGACGATGTAGAAGCGTACACCGATGCCCTCCTTTGCATGGCCGATTACTTCTCCGCCCGGGGGATCGAGTTCATAGTCACCGACTACAATGGGGAGTTCTTCGAAGGCGAGTACGAAGAACTGTTGCCCAAAGTCTCCTATTTCATCGTTCAATCGACTCCTTGGAAATACACGGTGATCGACATGGACTACCGCAAGACTTCCGCCTATTACGACAAGTACCTCAAGCAAATGTCCCAGCTTCCCGTCGAAGAGCGCAGGAAGGTATTGCTCGCTTTAGAACTCGCCGATATGCAGGAGAACTGGTGCGTTCCAAGCGTATACGTGCAATCCGAGATCAACAAGTACAGCTCGCTCGACTTCGGAGGCTACGTCCTCCTCTACGCGAGCAAGTACGTGACTTTCAGCGTTTCCCTGTAGGCCACCTAGGGTATTCGTATTCGACGCCTAGGGCGTCCATGACCTTTCCAACGATATAGTCGACAAGTTCACGAACGGTGGATGGTTTCCCGTAAAAAGCGGGCATGGCAGGCAACACGACCACCCCCGCTCTGGCGACTTTTAGCATGTTTTCCAAGTGGATGGGGCTCAAGGGAGTTTCCCTAGGAACGAGCACGAGCTTCCGCTTTTCCTTCAAGGCAACGGAAGCGCAACGGGTTATGAGGTTGTCCTCAATTCCGTTCGCGATGCAGGCGAGGGTCTTCATGCTACAAGGGGCAATTACCATAGCGTCGAAGAGACAAGTCCCGCTCGCTATAGGAGCGTGCAACTCTTCGGGGGCATAAGCGCAACTCGCCATTCCTTCCAACTCCTCTCTCGACTTTCCAAGTTCGTGCTCGAGTACGAAGTCCGCGTTCCTGCTGATCACGAGGTGAACCTCGTGGCCCCTTTTCCTGAGTTCCTCCAAAATCCTGTAGCCGTAGATCGCGCCGCTAGCTCCCGTGATGGCGAGCACGATTTTCAACTCAAATCACATAAGGGGAAGCGGTTAAACAAAAGCATGATCACCGTCCTCTCAGGAGGACCTTGCGGAGCGAAGTTTCTCGAGGGCTTGAGGCAGGTAATCCCTCTCCGCGAAATAACGGTCATCGCCAATACGGCGAGCGATTTCTTCATCGCCGGAGTCCGAATTTGTCCCGACTTGGACGCTTCCCTCGCCGCTTTGGGCGGGTTCTTCGATAGAGATCGCGGTTACGGGTTTAGGCCCGACACGTTCCGCGTCTATGAAGCTCTCAGGGAATTCGGGAGAACCCCTTGGTACCGAATAGGCGACCGCGAGATGGCCTTGTCCCTCTTGAGGCATTACCTCTTGGAGGAAGTCGGCCTCTTCGAGGCGACGATGAAGATCGCGGAGACCATGCGGGTGAGGGGGAGGGTATTGCCCATCACGGAAGACCCCATCTTCACCCGGGTCATCGTGAACGGGAAGGCTGTCGAGCCCGTGAGAGTTCGGATCGAGAAGCCCGAGCGGGTGGAAGCCATATCCTACGAAGGGGTGGACGAAGCTTCTCCCGGCACGTTGGTGGAAGAGGCGATCACGGAAGCGGACGCCATCGTCATCGCGCCAGGGGATCCTCTCGTCGACATAGGGCCCATGCTCGCCATCAGAGGGGTGAAGGAGTTGATCGAGGAGGCGAAGGCGAAGAAGATATTGATAAGCCCATTCTCGGGAGGGAAGCCCAACGATCCCTTCCTCGAGATATCGCTCAAGACCAAAGGGAAGAGTTGCGACGTGCTCTCCGTCGCGGAATACTACGAGGGGCTCGTCGACTTAGCGGTCGTCGACATAGACGACGTGAAATACCTAAGCCGCATGAGGTGGCTCGGGATTAGGGGGGTAATCGCCGATACTTCCTTAGAAACTCCTGAGAACGAGGTCGCCCTAGCGGAAGTAATCGCCAACATCATCCGCCTCTAGGCCCCATCAGGTATTCGCTCAACTCCCTGAGCCTTTCGATCCCCGTTATTTCCCGGGGGAAGAGGGGCACTTCCACGATCTTGAATTCGTCGCGGTACATCTCCCTGATTTCTTCTAGGTGCTTCAGTTGCATGGAGCGCCTCGTCCTGCAGAAATTGCAAGGGTTCTCGGGAACGACCATGTTCACCACGAGGAACTCAACGGGAATCCTGAGGCTTTCCAGGTGCGTTAACAAGCGCTCCGTTTCCCAGATCGCCATCGCCTCCGGCAACAGGACGATGACGAAGGTGCTCGTCGAGGGATCCGTCAAAACCTGTTTCGCCTTCCTGATAGTTTCCTTCATGAGTTGGAGAGCTTCTAATGTCTCGTCCTTTTCCGATTCCTTCCCTAAGAGCTTCTTGAAGGCGGAGAAAAGGCGATCCATGCGTAGCTTGAACTCGACGAGCTTCCCAACCCAGCTGTCTAGGAAATCGGGGAGTTCTAGGAGGCGCAGAGTGTGACCCGTTGGGGCCGTATCGAAGACGACGGCATCGTACTCGGGCTTCCCCACGTACTCCAAGACTTTAGTGAAGGCGACGGCTTCGTCGATGCCCGGGAAGCTCTCCGCTCCCATAAAGAGCCATGCGAAAGCGAAGCCCGATTCCCCCAAAACTTTCGCCGTTTCGCTCACGTACCGCTTGGGGTCTATTTCTAGGGCGAAGAGGTTGGAAACTCCTTCGATGGGCTTTATTTCCCCGCCTATGGGCTGTCGGAAACTATCCGAGAGGGAATGGGCGGGATCGGTCGAGATGATGAGCGTTTTCTTCCCCTCTTCAGCGAGCCTAAGAGCGCAAGCGGCAGCACAGCTCGTCTTCCCGACGCCTCCTTTGCCTCCGAAAAACCAGTACCTAATGCCTCGCTCGACGAGCTCGCTTAGGTTACTCGCCAAGCACCTCCACCACGACCCTCCTCGAGTAGCGAGGCCCGTCCATTTCCACGAAGAATATGTTCTGCCACGTCCCCCTCACGAGCTCCCCGTCCTTGACGGGGAATATCCTCGAGGAAGAAACGAACGCCGAAGCTAGGTGGGCGTTTGCGTTATCGTCTATGCGGTCATGCAGATACCCCGCCCCCCTCGGGAACAGCTCCTTGAGCTTGTTCTCCATGTCCTTGATCAAGCCCGACTCGTGCTCGTTCGCTATAATCGCGCCCGTCGCGTGAGGAGCGTAGACTAAGCATATGCCGTTCTTCACTTCGCTCTCTCGCACTATTCTTTCTACCTCGCGGGTGATGTCGACGAGCTGGACTTGCTTCGTCGTCTTGAACTCTAGGGTGCGGAAGTAAACCTTCATCATGTAGCTATAAGGTTAAGTAAAAGAAACATAGACAATCGTGGGCGATTTCGTCAAGACGGTGCGAATGTTGGTGATCCTCGCCGTTTCCTTCCTCATGTTCCTAGCATGCGTACTCGCCCACGTCTTCTACGGAAGGTACGCTTTCCTCGCCCTCACAGTGGCTTGCGTTCTTGCCGTTTTCCTAGTTGCTTGGAAGTTCTCCCCTTCCGTCGATCAACCCATATCGGTCAAATCTGCCCTTTTCTTTTCTTTCCTGCTTTTTTCCTGGTGTTTTGCCTATCGTTGTATCTCGATAAGCGATGTAGAATGGCCCCTCGAGAAGGCGATCATCTTCTTCCTCGTCGTTTTCACGACTCTTTTCGTGAACCTCCGGACTTCGAGGAGCTTGGGCATCACCAAGGAAAACCTCAAGCTAGGGATCGTATCGGGAATTCTGGTCCTCCTGATCTACTTTTACGCCTACATCTACGAGAAAGTTCTCTGCGTTTACTTAGCCTCCGGAATTTGGCTCCCCTTCTCCTACAGGATCCCGACGGATCCCCTCTACCTTATCCCGTACATGGTGTGCGTTGGCATAGGGGAGGAGAGCTTGTTCAGGGGGTACATACTGGGAACGATTTCGGAGAGCACGGGGTCGAAGCGGAAGGGAATTTTCTTGTCCTCCATTCTCTTCGGCTTCTGGCACATCGCTTGGGCCATCGTGTACATCAGATACATGACGCCGATGGAGGCTACCGCTAGGACCTTCCACTATGTGCTCGACACTTTCCTCTGGGGCATGGTAATTGCGGCTTTCTACCTCGAAGTGGGGAACCTGCTCGCCCCCATCATCGTCCATAGCGCTTGGAACGTCCTCGCCGATGCCATCGTCGCCCCGGATGTTTCCGCTTACATGAGCCCGCCTCAGCAACTGTGGGCGGGTGTTCTCGACTTCTTTTTCACCATACTCGTCGCTTACGTCCTCTACAAGGCGTTCCCGAAGCTCGTAAGGGTGCTTAAGAGGATTCTGTAGCCTTCTGCCGCAACTTGAGAAGAGCTTCCGCCACCATGAGGAAGCCCCCGTACTCCTTCTCAAGCAGGGGAGCCCTCGGGCCTTTCAGGCTGGAAGCGACCTTCTTTAAGGATTCAACAACGCGTTTGAGCTTGACCAAGTCGGAGTGCAGGACGTAATCGACGAGGAAAGCCCATTCCTCGATGTGCGGGTTCTGGAACATGGCTTCCTTCTCGGGGTGGGGCGATTCCACGGCTTCCTCGAACGAAGGGTGGCTCCTCCTCCCTCTTCCTAAGATGTAGTGCGATGCGTCGAAGAAGTTGGAAATGCCGAGCAACGTGTAGAAGAAATCCGAGAGCGTCCCTTCTAGCTCTTTCTCGTTCAGCTCCGCCACTAGATGCCTTATCTTGGCGGAAGCTTCCCTGAAGGAAGGCAAGTCCTTCTTCTCGATGAACTCCGCGTAAACCTCGCACGCCTTGCTCAGCGGAGCCTTGAAGTCCTTTCCTTCTTCGGCCCTCCGCAAAGCTTCGCTCAAGTTGGAGGAGAAAACCTCCAAAGGATTGGGTTTTTTCTTTCTTTTGCGCCTCCTTTTACGCTTAGGCACTAGACTTTACCCGAAGCCCTTAATACATGAAGCGCAAGCTCTCTGCTACGCTTTCCTTGCACGCGCGGTAAGCGGGGTAAAGGGAGGCGATAGACGCCACTCCTAAGGAAATGGCGAAGGCCGTGAGCCAGCTCCTGAACGGAAATACTTGGAGAATGAGCCTAGGGCAGAAGAAGGCAAACAGCTTCGACAGGGCAAGGGAGATGATGGAGAAGACCATGAGGGATATGACCATCCCCGCTAGGAAGCATATGGCGCAAAATACGATCCCTTCGGCGAACACCATGGACATGATTTGGGACTTCGAGGCGCCCAAAGCCCTCAAAATGCCTAGGTCTCTCCTCCTTCGGTAAACCGAAGCGAGCAACGCCGTGGCGGTTCCTACGAGGCCGACTGCGAAAGCGAAGGAAACCATGAATTGGAAGAGCGATAAGGAGGAATCGACGAATTTCTTCTGTTCTCCTATCACTTCTTCCGCAGATTCGACGTGCGTACCCAACTCGCCCTCCAGTTCTCTCGCGAGGGATTCGTGGTCAACCCCTCCCCTCACTTTCGCAATACACCTGACGAACTCCGACTTCCAACTCACGTGCTCGCTGGAGACAACGATAACCCCTCTCGTCGGTCCGTACAGTTCGACGGGGATGATTCCGCCCGTCGGGGGCTGGAACACGCCTGGCATTAGGGAAGCCACTCCTACGACTTCCACCTCCGCCGACCAAATAGGAGAGCCCACGTACGAGAAGTCCAGGCGCAACTTCATGCCGGGCTTTATCCCGTAGGAATCGGCGAGGTCTTTGCTCACGATGATGGACGGTTCCTCGTCGAGCGACCTGAGGGCGTCCCCCCACGTGGATCCTTCGATGAAGTCGTCCCAGAGGTATTCCCAGAGGACGGTGTTCGCGTAATCCTCCCCTTTCAAGAGGACGACGTTTGCCTCCACGGGAATTCCGTTGATGGAAACCGAAAAGCCTGGCTCGGCGATGACGCAATAGTGGGAGATTTCCTCCCTATTGAGGAGGCGGACATCTTCGGATGGGAAGAAGCCCGTCCTCAGGTGGGATCCCGTGGTCACGTACTCGGCGACGACCATCGCCTTCGAAAACGCCTCGACGACGGTCGTGGAGAGCATGAAAATGACGAAGACGAGGGCCAAGGCGACGAACATGAAGCGGTAGTTCCTGGGGGCGACGAGCACGCTCCTGCGCAATATTCGACCAATTCCCTTGCGGATGGGAGAGAGGGCGGAGAAGAGCTTGGGCATGGCCCCGTAGAAGATCGCGACGATCCCGCCTATCATGAGGTATGGGGAGAGGGCGATGGGGATGATGAGCATGAGGACGAACAACGGGAAGAGCGGACCTTGGGGGATGAGGAAGATGGCGAGCAGGGGCACGTAGCCCAGCAGGAGAAGGGCGATCCCCACTTTGAACGCCTTCTTACCGAAGGCTTCCACTCGCTCGGCGTAGGGCCTTACCGCCACGGCGGGCTGTATCCTAGACGCCACCTTTAGGGGTTGCAGAGTCGCCAAACAGGCGAGGACGGGACCGGCCAGCACGGTGGTCACGATGCTCGGGATGCTCACGTACGTTTCCCCTTTGAGCGCGCCGATGGATGGCAAGACGGCGGTCAACTGTTCCGTGAGCAACGCCGAAACGGGCAACGACAAGGTAATTCCAAGGGCGGATCCTATGACGCCGAAAACTACCGACGTGAGGAGCAGAGAGAGGGCTATCGAGCGCCTAGAAGCCCCCAAGGAGAGCATGACCCCCATGCGGAAGGTGTCCTCTTCCAGCGACAGGTTCATCACCCCTAGGATGAGGAAGAAGGCGACGAGCACGGTTATGCCGCTTTGTATGAGCAAGGAGATACGTAAGCCGAAGAAGAAGAGCAGAAGAGCATCTAAGATGAGAGTTTTCGGCGCGTAGACCTCGTAATTACCCCCCAAATACAGCTTGAGCTCCTTGGGCTTCGGCCCTATGAAATCCCTATACTCGAGGACACCGCCCTTGAAGGGGATTTCAACCCCGAACACGTTCGCCTTCCCTTCCACCCCCAATTCCTCGGCAAGCCAATCGAGGTCAACGATGATGTCGTGCGTTATTCCCGGCACCACCGAGAAGTACTTTCCCACGAAGGGAAGGCTAGGGGGCGAGTATAAGCCGCCGACGACGAGCGAAATCGTCTCGTTGAACGGTTCCAGCTCGATGGCCACGGTTTGTCCGACGGTCAAGTTCAGGAGGAAGAACACTTCTTCCGAAACCAAGCACGAGTTCTCTTCGGGCGCCGAAGTACGCTCCAGCTTCCCCAGCAAAGGATCGTCCTCCCTTAGGGCGAGCAAGTGGACTCCCGTTCCGTTGCAGAAGCCGAAGGACGATATCCGCGGATACGCGTCTCCCCCCACCTTAGCCCTTATCTTCTGCCCAACGGACTCGACGGGCTTGAAGTCCTTGCAACAAACGACGAGGTCGTCCGACGGTACGCTACGGATCATTCGGTACTCGAGGGTGTCGCATGTCGCCAATACTCCCGCCACGAGGGAAACGGCGAGCGTTATGCCTAAGATGATCGCGATCGCTCGGTACTTCCTCCTAAACGAGTGCTTAAAGATTAGGCCGAAGCTCACTTCTTATCACGCCGTCGCGCAGGTGGACTACGCGATCCGCTTCCCCGATTACTATGGGGTCGTGAGTAGCAACGACCGTTGCCACGCCTCTTTCCTTGCACGCCTGCTTCATCTGCCGAATGACGAGCTTCCCGGTTTCGCTGTCTATGTCGGCCGTCGGCTCGTCGGCGAGTAAGAGGATGGGCTCTATGACGAGGGCCCTCGCTATGGCGACCCTCTGCTGTTCTCCTCCACTTATGTCGTGGGGCCTCCTGTCCTTCAGCTCGGTGATTCCTAAGGCTTCCAAAACTTCGGCGACTCTGCGTTTACGTTCACCTTTCTTGATCCCCCGAAGCTTGAGGGGGTATTCCACGTTCTCGAAAACGGTGAGTTCTGGGAAGAGGTTGTAGAACTGGTAAACGAAGCCTATTTTCCTCCTCAAAGCCTCTATTTCCCTTTCGCTCAAGTCGGCCACGTTTTTCCCCAAGAAGATGACTTTGCCCCAAGAGGGGCGATCGAGCAAGCCCAGTATGTTCAGCAAGGTGGATTTCCCGGAACCGGAAGGACCAGCGACGCAGAGGAACTCTCCCTCGTAGACGGAGAGGGTAACCCCCCTCAAAGCGGGGACATCGACCCTTCCCATGCGGTATATCTTCCCTACGTCGACTAGTTCCGCCACTTTGCCCACAAGAAAGTAGGCGATGGTTATACTTGGTTGCGGATAGTTTCAAGCATGAGACGGGGAATCTCCCTATGCTTAGCCCTCACATTGCTCATCGTATCCGCGAGCCTTGTGCCCATTTTCGGAAGGGACGAACCCCCCAGCTTTCGGGCCATTCAGAAGAAGAGGTGGTGGGAAGGGAACGTCGGTTGCGCCGAAATAGTCATCGACGGGGATCCGAGCGACTGGTTGCCCTCTGACCTCCTCTACCAAGATGGCGATGACGACTGGACGAACCCCGCTCAAGCGGATCCCAGCAGGGATATTCGCGCCGTTTGGGCCGCTTGGGACGCCAACTACTTCTACGTGCGCATAGACATCGAAGGCGATCCCGTCGATAAATCCGATTTCTACATCTACCTCGACGTTGATTACGATTCCCAAACGGGCTACAATCAGACCAATTGGGCGAACACTTCCCTCCAAATAGGCTGGGAGTACTGCGTCGCCATCTACAACCCCGACATGAGCCAAAACATCAGAATTCACGATCGGCACAACGCTTACGATTCCTTCGTCATGGACGGGTCAAGCGGGGAGTTCATTTCCTCATTGGGACAAACGGATTTCGGCTACATCATAGAAATCAGGGTCCCCCTTTGGGTCATCGAAAGGCCCGAGAATCTCCGCTTTGTGATTACTTCTTGGCAAAAGATGGCAAGCGGAAAAGAGGCCGACGTAGTCCCGGGCGATTCCGGGGCAATTGTGGACGACACGATCCAAGGCTACTTGACTTTCCACATGATCCCTTCGGCGAAGTATCTCTTCCTCTCCAACTGGAAGGACATCGTCCTCGTGTGGACAGCGGGAATCCACCGCTTGGGCAAAGGACCGTGTTTGTCCGAGATGCACGTCCTCTGGGGAGATTCCTCTTTATGGGACGAGAACAGGCTCATCGACGATTCCTGCTTCCTCTGGGACTTGACGCAGAACTTCGCCTACAACCGCTCCGATTTCTTCACGGCGCTCGCTTACGTGAATGA
>CAYNNH010000033.1:0-5198 GCA_964398605.1 uncultured Nitrososphaerota archaeon
GTGATTCGCTTGTGCCAAATAACGGTCTGGCTAGATGGATCCCACTGGACGGGGTACACGTAGAAGCCCACCACGCGCAGGTTCCCGAAGATTCCTACGCGATCGATCTGCACGACCTGCTTCGGCCAGAAGCCTTGTAGCTTGAGCGGGCTTATTTCAACGGTTTTTTGAGGCTCTAGAAGACGTCTGAGGCGGCCTGTGATGAAAGGAACTTCGTACGTGCCGGGAAGCATTTCCCACCTATCGTCAACGATTTCTAGCCGCGAGAACTTCGCGTTTGGGGGGATGGCCAAGTAAAAGTGATTTGCGGGGAGCGCGGGAAAACCGGGGCGGCGCAAGTTGGGGTAGTTTTTTACCCTTATGATGTCCTTGCCGCCTTGGCGGGCGATTTCTGGGGCAGGTATCTGGAAAGTCCACTCGACGTACCCCGACTCCGAAACCCCTACGAGCTTGGAAGTTCGAGGAGGCTTCGTTTGTCTTTGGCCGATTTCGGCAACGAAAGGTGGATTGACGCTAGGCGGAAGGCTCGCCGTCGCAATCAAAGGCGTCAGGAACAGTAGCATTAAGAACGCGAAAGGTAATACGCTTCGGGCATTTTCGGACATATTCCTCAAGAGACGTTTGGGCTTTTTATCGAGTTTGGCGGAAGACTGAAAGGGACTCGATCACTCAAAACTCACGCAAGACTTGAGTTTAGGCATAAAAAGAACTAACCAATTTCGTTTCGAGCCCTATCGTCGAACTTTAAGCCCTAGGTGGAGTCCTCCGCTTCCTGTAAACCACGTATGCGCCTACGGCTACCGCGATAATGACGGCGGCCAGAATTAGCCCGATCGCGAACGACCACGGGAAGACTTCTTTAGGCCTCCTGACTTCGAACGTGACCGAATCCACGCGTTCGTTCCCCGCCAGATCAACCGCCTTTACCTCAACCGTGTAGAGGCCTTCCTCGCAAGCGAAGGTAAAGTTCTCCGCTTTTCCAACGTCGAGCCAGTCGCTCCCGTTCACCCTCACCTCGTAGTGGTCGAGTCCGACGTTGTCCGAGGAGTCCCACTCCACCGTCACATAGTCCGCGTACAGCGTAGAGCCGTTGATCGGGGAAGTTACCTCAACGGAGGGGGGAGTCAGGTCGACCGTTAAAGTCCAATTCCCCGTCGACGTGGAGTAGCCCACTTTATCCACCGCCTTTGCAAACCACCAGTGCTCCCCTTCGCCCACGTCCCTCAGCGCAACTTCCCAGCAATCAGCAGTTGAGTTGTAGGCCGCGTCATACCACGTCCCATCGAAGCACACCTGAACCTTGTCCAGCCCGCTGTCCCGGTCGAACGCGTCGACGCGAATGGTCAGTGAGCTGTTGTTCGTCAGCCAACCGTTTGAAGGGGAGTGTTGTACGCACGCGGGAGGCTCATTGTCCCAAGAGCCCCCACAGACAAATGAGCGTGCGGCTTTGGGAATCCCACGTGAGGACCTCGGGCACCCCGTCTCCGTCGAGGTCGTCCATGGCGTAAGCGCCCTGCATGCGCTGAACGCCAGGGAGGTCGTCAACGGACACGACCCACCTGAGCTTACGGTCGTGGGGCGAAACGGAGTAGAGGGCGAGCTTATCCTTCCCTCCTTCCGCGTACGAAATGGCGTACTCGAAGCGGGAGTCGTGGTCCACATCCCCGAGGGATGCGATGGGGTGCACCGCTCCATATTCGGCGTATAGATGGTCGAATTCCGAAGGAGCTATGTCGAATTGCTGGAAGATAGTTCCATTAGAACCCGAGAAAAGAGTCCATTTCCCCTGCTTTACGGCGAAGAACTCGCCGTACCAATCGCCGTCAAGATCGTCGACGAAAATGGGGGCGTTAACCCGGACGATGCGATCGTTCAGAACTTCGAATATGTTGTCGATCGGCAAATCGTAGTACCGCGAGAAGATGGTTTCGTCCAATTTCCTAATTGCAAGCCCTGAAGAGTTGTGTATTAGCAAATAGAAATAGCCAGGGTCCCTGCAACGCAAGGGCATGGCGTAGAAGTCCGCCCAAACGTCGGTGAAGCGCTTAGAATATTCCAGAGCGTTCTGCACCAAATTGTACCGCGTGACGTTTAAGGCGGAACCATCGTCGCAAGCGTAAATGACGGTTTCCTTAGACGCGGAAACTACGCCAAATACCGTGATCCCGGAGAAAGATACCTCCCACCAGTTATCATACACCAATTTATAGATCCCATCGGAATAGCATAGCGACGCCTCCTCGTCGCTCGAACTGGACACGTACCTGAAATATGCGTCCCACCACGCGAAGAGGCCCGCGCAAAGGGAGCTGGAAGTTTCTTTATCATAGAACAAACATGTGTCGTCCGACAAAATAACGGGACCGCAGTACTCCATGTTCTCCATGTAAAAGTCGCAGAACCAGTGAGGGCGTAGCTGAAAGTCTGATTCTGAGCGATTCAGCGTGATCTTCCCGTTCAGTCCATTCACGTAATAAAGCGTGCAGTTCTCGCTGGAACGGGTTATTACGAACACATCCCGTATTCCGTCGAGGTCTATGTCGGGTATTACTTCCACGTAGCAAATGTGGTCGTCGTAAGGAAGTTGGGATGTCCAGAGGACGTAAGTGCGTCCGCTGGGGCTCGGGGAGGGAGTTGCGAAGCTCGGCAAGTAGCTCAGTATGGCTAGCGACGATAGCAGTAAGAAAAGAATTGCGGTAAGTCCTTTCCCGCTCATACCCCTTGAGAAACGCCTATCTTAAAAGGTTTGGGGCTAAACGAGGTATTCAGTGAGTTTCCTTTGGACAGGAATGGGCTCTTCTACGACCGCTTCACGCTTTTCTTCGACTTTCTTTCTCTCCCCCGAGAGGTACTGTTTTATCTTCTTCGCCGTCTCGATCCCAACTCCGGGAACTCTCGCTATTTCTTCCAAAGACGCCGTTTTCAGGTCGGCGGGGACTCGGTATCCGGCCTCGTAAAGAGCCCTCGCCCTAGCTCTCCCGACTCCCGGCAGGCGGACTAGCGGGAGGAGTTCTTCGCGCACGCCGTGCCTAACCCTCAGTTGCATCTTCCTCAGCGGCGTGAGCAGGTGTAGCCAGCGGAAAACCTTGCAGAGTTCCAAGGAAGCGTAGAGCAACCACTCCGCGTTCATGACCAGCCGGTAGAGGTCGCCAGGTTGCACCCCGTACTCCGCCATGATGTCGTCTTCCGAGAGCTCGTTGACCCAAGCCTGCAGGACCATGAGCGTTTTAACTTCCGCCAAGAAACGCTCGTACTCGAAGGAATCGAGTTCTGGGATGGGGACGAGGAATTCCTCCTCGTGGTCGGCGATGAAGGCCTCCACGTTCTCCTCGTCCCTCCTCCCCTTAGGCCTGAATAGCGGGGCCATGTCGTTCGTGCGACATATTACGGAAAAAATGCCGACTTCCCCCTCGAGGCTCCCCGCCTCCCTCAAGCTATCACGGATGATGACAGCAGAAAGCGGGTCGATGTACAGCTCGGATGTCCTCTTGCCGAGCCTGGTGGCGTACATTCGGCTATCCGTGACCGTGATGAAACCTTCTCGCTCTAGGAAGTCGAGGGCTTTGTCCAGCTCCCTTTCCATGACCCCCTTCCCGAATTGGTGGGCGAAGAGGGACTTGCTCAAGAAGTTCACGAGTCCCTTCCTGCTCCTCGCGAAGCCGCAAGCTATGATGGCGAGGGCGTGGAAGCGCATGACATCTTCCCTCGCGAGCTGGGAGAGTATCCTTTCGGGCTTTGCGAGAATGTAGCGCTCTAGGAGGTGTTGCTTGAGCTCCTCCGTCTTGCACATGAGAACCGACTTGCCTATTTTGTCGTATTTGGGCCTGCCAGCCCTCCCGGACATCTGCTTGTACTCCATGGTCGAGATGGGCGAGTACGTCGCGTAGTAAGGGTCGTAGCGCATGTGGTCGGCTATGACAACCATTCTGGCGGGCAGGTTCACCCCAGCGGCAAGGGTGGGCGTCGCGGCGAGGGCGAGGATCTTCCCTTCCCTGAAGGCATCCTCCACGAGGGTTCGGTGGGCGTAGGCAAGCCCAGCATGGTGGAAAGCTGCTCCGAAGCAAACCAAAGTCGCGAGGGTGTCGGAAAGCTTCGTCTTGGGTTCGGTGTTGTGTATCCTCCTCGCGAGTTCGCTTAGTTCCGCTTGTCTCCCTCGATCGAGGAACTTCCTAGTGAGCGAAGCAAGCTTCTTCGCCGTGCTCACCGCCCTTCTGCGCGTGGAAACGAAGACGAGGGCCTGACCTCCTTCTTCTATGGTCGACCTAACGACGTCCAAGAGGGGGTAATGGGAGCGTATCTCGACTTCCTCCACCTTCCCGTTCGAGTATTCGATGGCGTCGCGGAGGAATATCCCCTCCCAGAGGGGGACGGGACGCCATTGCGTCGATATGCATTTCGCGCCTAGCCAAGAGGCGATCTCCTCGGCGTTGCGAATTGTGGCGCTCAAGGCGAGGAATTGGGCGTTGGGGCATATTTTCCTCAGTTTGGTGAGGAGGAGCTCCAAGGTGGGGCCTCGATCCAAAGACCCGAGCAAGTGAACTTCGTCCGCGACGACGAGCGATATGGCCGACATCCACCTCGCCCCGTGCCTTATGAGGCTGTCCGCTTTCTCGTTGGTCGTCACGATGATGTCGTACTCCGCGAGCCAGGGATCTGAAGAATCGAAATCCCCCGTCGAGAGGGCGACTTTCACGGGCGTCCCATCGAGCTTGCGCAAGAGGGTGAGCTTGCAGAACTCGCGGTACTTCTCCGTCGCGAGAGCCCTTAAGGGGCACAAGTAAAGGACTTTCCCGCTCTCCTCCAGCACGTGCTTCGCGGCGCATAAGAAAGCGATCAAGGTCTTCCCGCTCGCCGTTGGGCTCGCCAGCACTAGGTTCTCGCCCGAAAGAGCCCCCGCCTTAATGGCGTCCACTTGAGGGGGATAGAGTTCTTCTATCCCATCCTTGCGCAAAATCTCTTTTACTCCTTCGGGAACGTCGAGGTCGTCTACCCGCACTCGTTAAAGAAGAGGTTCGCTGATAAATGTCCGAAAGAAATTCTTTTAGGATGATGAAGCGGTGGCTGTCCGAGTCCGCGATGAAGAGTTTGCCGAGTGCTGATTTACTTCAGGGGTAGGGCCCACAGGGTCGAGTAGATCGGACCTTTCGGCGTTAAGATGCTCCGCTTCAATCGGAGCTCCTCCGCCACGAATTCGCCGA
>CAYNNH010000033.1:5298-11634 GCA_964398605.1 uncultured Nitrososphaerota archaeon
TTCGGCGTTAAGATGCTCCGCTTCAATCGGAGCTCCTCCGCCACGAATTCGCCGAAAATGGTGTCGGAGTGTTGCTTGATCACCTTGACGAGCTGAGGAGTAAACATCTTTACCCTCGCGATGGTCAAGTGGGGCGAAAAAGGCCTCTTCTCTTTCCTTATGAAGCCGAGGCGATCGAGCCTCTCGTTCACTTCCTTGGCGAGAGAAATCAGCATGTCCGACCCCTTGCCTGCTCCCGCCCAGACGACCCTAGGCCTCGAAAGAGATGGGAAAGCCCCTAACCCCCTCACTTCGACTTCGAACTTCGGGAAGCTCACGTCGGAGAGAGCTTCGATTATTTGCCGTTTTCTAAGCTCGTTTATCTCGCCTATAAAGCGCAACGTGAAGTGCATCAACAAACGGTCGACCAGCTTGAGCCTCGAGCCCGTTCCCGCGAGGGTCCTCTGCACTTCCTCCAACTTGTCCAGCAAGGAAGGTTCCTCAACGTCCACCGCCACGAAGCACCGCATCTCCTCCCTACCCTCGGCGTAGGATATCGATTACCCGCTGGCGGACTTTGGCGTAATTTTCGAGGGAGGGGCTCTTCTTGTACTCCCGTAGGAGCGAAATAGTCTCTCCGTCCAGCGATTTGTCCGTCGACCTCATCACGTACTGGACGATGGAAGTGAGGTTCTTAGGCTTCCTCCTTACGCTGGCGCTTTCGAAATCGAGGATTCGCGGGCGGGAGTCGCTTATCAATACGTGTCGCTGGGCTCGGCTGAGCTCCCCATGATCCAAGCCTATCGCGTCGAGGGCGAAGGCCTTCCTCATGAGGGAATCGACCACGCGAATTAGGAGGTCAGCAGGAGCTTCCCTAATCCAGTCCCCTATGGGCGTTCCTTCTAACAACTCGAGCACGAGGAAGTTGGGGGAAAAAGCGAACACCTTCGGGCCCACGCCCACGGAGTTGGCGAGCACGGTACAGAAAGCCTCGTGAAACATGTCCTCCCTATCGGAGTCCGTCCTCCTTATCTTGACGGCAACGTAGCCCCAGACTCCTTTGGCCTTCACCACGACGCTCGTACAACCCTTGCCCAGCACGCGGAAGCCCTCTAGCTCCGTCGGGCCCTCGAAAATCATGTGCTCCACGCCCAACGCCCTCAACTCGCGTAACCTCCCCTCGAAATCGACTTCCCTCGGGAAGGAAAGAACCCTATATACTCTATTGTCTGGAGAGTCGAGAGAAACTACGCTTTCAGCCAATGGGGCCCCTCTAGGTACTCCCTTAGGGCCTTGGCGAATTCCTTGTTGGATAAGAGCTTCCTCGCCTCCGTGTCGACGAGCAAGCGGTACTTCTTCTCCTTGACGCGGTAAAGTATGTCGGACGGGAGACCCGCGTTCAGCATTTTCTCCTTGACGATTTCCTTGATGGATGTCTTCTCCCGTTGCTTCGTCACGACCAACCTCCCCGCCGAGATGCGGCATGTCTTGTGCTTTTTCAAGAAGCGATCCACGTGCTCCTTAAGCCACACGGGGGGACCCACGTGGAGGAAAGTCTTCGGCAACTCCTTCTTGTCGACTTCGAGGCATATCACCGAGCGGCCGTTTTCCGACCATATGAAAGACCCGAGCACGGAGAAGCCCTCGCGCTTGAGCAGAGAGGCGAGAGCGGAAGAGGCCTTCCTGAGCTCCCCCCAGAGGACATCGGGGACGAGGTTCAATTCTTCCACGACGAAGAAGAAGAGGTGTGAGCGCCTTTTTTGCAAAAAAGAGCGTAAACTCCAGTAGGAAAGGGGCTTTTTCTCCGGGGGGAAGAAAAAGGACTCGTCTGGTTTCTCCAAGAACTTCCTAGCGGCTAGGACGAACTTGGAAAAGGAATCCAAAGAAACGGCAGCGGCCACGTTCCTCATGGGATCCACGGGGTCGATCACGATGAGGGGATTGCCTTTGAACCGGTCCAACAGCTCCTTCTTGCTCAAACGGCTCACGCCCGCCACATCGATGATCTCGACGGGCCTCCAGTTGGAGGCGGCTTTTAGCGTTTTGAGGAAGTCGCCGTAGTGAATTATCAACAGCTCGCACAGGTACCCGCTAAAGCCGAGGACTTTTATCTCCGCCCCGTACACGCCAATTCCCTTCATGAACTTCTTCAGCAGGCGAACTTCGTCCCTCGCTTCTTCCGGAAGGTGTTTGAGGACGTATTCGGTATGATAGGGGGTCCTGTCGGTCGCGCTCTTCCACTCTCCGGGCTTTACGTCGTAGCAGGGAACGATGTTCACGCGAACGCCCTCCTCGAACACCTCCACGTAAGGGTGCTCGGCGAAACGTTCCACGGGGTTCAGGTCGCGAACCGCGTCCTTCAGATAGGGATAATAGACGTTTCGGAGGGTTTCCTCATTCGCGGAAGCGGGTATTCGGACGAATATGTCCACGTCCGTTTCTCCCTTAAGCCACGTGCCCTTCCTAAATGAGCCTTCTAAGCCTATTTTGAAGTCTAAGTCGGCTTCTTCCAACGTCCTGCTCACGCGGTTGAGTATGTCGTTTGCTACTTTCTTGAGCAGATTTTCCTCTTCTTCGCTCGGCTTTATTTTCTTCAGAACCTCCTCGCATATCTCCTTGGCGGATTTCTTCACCGCTACAATAAACGCGGGGGTTGATTTAGCTATGCCGCGCGTGTCGTCGTTCTGTACTCTCCGGGAGCTTTCTCGTAAATTAAGCCAGCGTCTTTCAGGCGTTCAATGGTTTCCTCCACCTCGTACCTGTTGAGGCCCGTTCTCCGAATTATGTCGTCGACGCTTGCGGTGCCTTTCTCCTCCTGAATCTCTTGGATGGTGTCCAGGATTTCGTGGAAGGCTTTCCTCGCCCGATGCGTGATCCCCGTAGCGATGTCGTACTCGTGCCCTATGACCTCTAGGGACCGCTTGAAGAGGGAAACCGCCTCTTCGACATCTTTCTTCGTGACCTCCTCTCGGAGTTCCATGCGAGCCCTTGCGGTCGACAAGCGCACTAGGGCGTCGAGGGTCCTCCTAGTCACGAGTATCTCCCCCCTCTTGGCCGCGCGGCTCCTCAACTGCATGTAAACGCGGAGGATCTCCCTGCTCGCCTCCTCCGTGAGCTTGGGCTTAATCCTCGTCCGCGCGTAGGCGATGTACTTCTTGAGCAAGAGGGGGTCGATGGCAGGCCTTGCCCTCTCCGCTTCCGAGTATATCTTGAGCATGTGGGAAGCGATGCTCTCATCCTCTTGCGTTCGAGCAGGCTCGTCTAAGAGGACGAAGAAGAGGTCGAAGCGGCTCAAGATGGTGGTGGGTATGTGGCTCACGTTCTTCAGGAAGGGAATGTTCCTGTTGTACTTGCCAGAAACGGGGTTGACTGCGGCGAGAACGGAAGTCCTCGCTTGGAGAGTTGCGTGTATGTTCGCTTTGTGGATGGTCACGGTCTGTTGCTCTAAGGCCTCGTTGAGCATGTCCCTCTCCCTCGACGCCATCTTGTCGAGCTCGTCGACGCAACAGATCCCCTTGTCGGCGAGAACCATTGCCCCCGCCTCCAGAACCCAACCCGTTTTCTCGCGTACCACCGCTGCCGTGAGCCCAGCTCCCGTGGAACGTTCTCCGACTACGTAAAGAGCGCGTGGGGCGATTTTCACGACGTGCTGAAGGAGCATGGACTTCCCCGTCGCTGGATCACCTACTAGGAGTATGTGGATGTCCCCACGTTTCCTCGTCCCGTCGGGTAATTCTATGGGCTCTCCGCCGAAGAGCATGAGGGCTATGGCCTTCTTCACGTGCTCGTATATCTCGCCGTGAAGAGAGGGAGCTATGGAGGCGACGATTTTGTTCACGATGTCCGGATCCTTGGAAAGCTCGACGATTTTCTGCTCGTCTTCGGGAGTTATCTCGAGGGCTTCGGCCTCCTTGCTCACCACGTCGACCGAAACGGCTTCTAGGATTATGTCGAACATCCTCAGCCTAGCTTCTTCAGCGCGCTTCGACTGGGGCCGTACGATGCAAGTTATGGTAGCGACATCCCCGGGACGCACCTTTCCCACCAAGTCGTCGAGAAGGCGAACTTTCAGGACGGTAGGAACGCTACCGGGTGGCAGTTCCTCCGGCCGTTCTTGGATTTTTATGAACTGGATATCGGTCCATTCGGAGAGTTTTTCCTCCAAGTCGAAACGCCTAGACGTACAGCCTATGTTGGAGCACTCGCTCGGCCTCTTGAGGGCCATGGTGTAATCTTGATCCACGGGCGTGAGGGTTCCGCACTTCCGACAACGCCACATGGCCCGCCGTATGACGGGCATTCGGGGCGTGATACTCACCACGATTCCCTCGACCTCGATGAGGCGGCCTATGTGACGACCTCCTATCTGGTTCAGCGGAACTTTCTCGGGGAGCTTCCTCACCCTCGCGAAAATGCGTTTTACCGATTTCGCGTACTCGGGGTTTACCCTCCTCAGAAGGGTAAGGGCCGCCCTATTGAGGGATTTAAGGGCGGTATCGGGCTCCTCGACGACCTTGAGGGCAAGCTCGGGGTCGAAAGCGAGCAAGTCGTCGTACTCGACGTGGAAGGAAATCCTCCCCTCGTTCGCCATTCGAGAAATCCTCTCCCTGTACTTGTACTTCCCGTCCTCCTCGTACCCTTCTAAGAAACCGAAGAACTTCGTGTCGAGGTCGTTAAGCACCCCGACCACCCGGCAAGATTTGCGCTAACCACTCCCTGATGAGGGAGCGGGAAGCTTCGTAAAGGGCTTTCTCTTCGGGGCTGAGCTTGTCCAGCACGGAATAGGAAGGCTCAGGGCCGAGGGCGAGAAGGATTACCTTCCTCGCCCGAACCATGACTAGGTCCTTGAAGCTCCTGAGGAGCTGCTCGGCCTCCTTTTCCCTACCGGAGGAGCTCAACCGCTCCACGGTTTCCCTCACCTGCCTGTAGAAATCCTCTGGCAATTTCTGGGTCAGGTGCGGGCTGTTCGTAACCCTCCAAACGAAGGTGCTTAGGGCTTTCGCGAGATCCCTCACTCGCTCGCTCGACTTCGCGTACCCTTCCCGCTCTAAGATCGCCGCTATCCAGCGCCTTAACTTGAGCTTCGCCCCCGGCTCGGCGGGACCCAAAACGGTTCCTGCGACTTCCAATCGTGGAATTCGCCGAGTAAGGACGACTTCTATTTCAGTATCCTCAAACGATCTGAACAAATGGGTCAAATCCACATGTGATGGGCTCTCTTGCATTTTTGTCACCATTCTCTACGAGTACGTTTTTCCAAGAGAGGGATAAGCGAAAGTTATGTTCAAGGGGTTTGAGCAAAAGGGCAAATACTTCGGGACTACCCACGCCCTAAGGGCTCTCAGAGGGGGACTTGGGCGTTACCCCCATCGTTGGAGAAACCCTCGGAAGTTCTTACAGTAATGGAGTTCGCGAAAGAGCCGTAGTGGAATACTCCTTTGGAAATACGAGCGCTCGAGCCTAATACGATGTTTATTTTTCCCTACGGCAAAAGAAAAAGATGTCCGAAATAATGTGGACGGAGAAGTACAGGCCTAAGACGCTGTCCGAAATAGTCGATCAAGACGAGATCAAGGCGAGGTTGCAAGTCTTCGTGAAGAACAAGAACATGCCTCACTGCCTCTTCGCAGGCCCCCCGGGGACGGGGAAGACCACGGCGGCCCTTTGTCTGGCCCACGATCTCTACGGGGAGAACTACCACGAGTACTTCCTAGAGCTTAATGCAAGTGACGAGAGAGGGATAAACGTAGTGCGCGAAACGATCAAGGATTTCGCTAGGACGAGGAGCTTCGGCGAGATCCCGTTCAAGATACTCGTCCTCGACGAGGCGGACAACATGACTTCCGACGCTCAGCAAGCCCTTCGGAGGACAATGGAGCTCTTCACGGAAACGTGCCGGTTCATCCTCATCTGCAACTACTCGGGGAAGATCATCGAACCCATCCAATCGAGGTGCGCGATCTTCAGGTTCACGCCCCTCAAGCCCGAGCACATCAAGGAACGCCTACGCTACATAGCCGAGAAGGAGAAGGTCAACATAACGGAGGAAGCCCTAGACACGATAGTCGACCTCTCGGAAGGAGACATGCGGAAAGCGATAAACTTGCTACAAGGAACGGCGACTCTGGGCAAGAAAGTAACTCCTGACGACGTGTACGCCGTTTTAGGCAGGATAAGACCCGAGGACGTGAAGAAAATGTTGCAGTTCGCCTTAGATGGGAACTTCGAGGAGGCGAGGAAGACTTTGAGGAGCATGATGCTGAAGTACGGGATTTCCGGCGTGGATCTGGTGAGGCAAATACACCAAGAGATTTTCAGGCTTGACATACCGGAGCGGATGAAAATAACGATAGCGGA
>CAYNNH010000034.1:0-11365 GCA_964398605.1 uncultured Nitrososphaerota archaeon
AGAGCACCGGGCTGTTAACCCGGGGGTCGGCGGTTCGAATCCGCCCCCCGGCGCTATTCCTTTTAAGAAATCGGCTTTTTGATTGGATGTCGGAGGAATCGGCTCTGCTTTCTTTGAGGAAGTTGGGGGAGGAGATATACGAGTCCCTCATGAACAAAACCTTCCCAATTCTGAGGATCCCAAGCCGCTCCACATCAAACATAATTTACGATAAGAAGTTGCGGCAATTCGTGCTCGGGAACAAGCGCAAGATCCGTAGCGCTAAGAACATACGCCACATACGCTCGTTCACGAACCTGCTGTGGGTCGCCCTCTTTTCGAGCGAACTCATCAAGAGCGGCAGGACGAGCACGCTGAGGGACGTTTTCTACTCTGCACAAGCCTACGGGATCTCCTTTAGGGATCAGTCGGAATCGGACGAGACAATAGCCGACCTCGAGGCCCTCCTCGGATACCCGCGAGAGATCTTGCACATATTCCCCGAGGAAAGGAGCGCCATTTACGGGGACTTAGAGATCGAGTACACCGTTAAGGGCTACGAAGGAAGGAGGCTGAACCTCACCGTACACCCCGACGGGGTCATGATAGGTCCCGCCCTCTCGAGGGCGAAGTTCGTCGGGACTTCCGCCGACAAAGTCATAGTGGTCGAGAAAGGCGCCATGTTCTCGAGGCTCATCGAGGAGAGGGCTCACGAGAAGTTCAACGCCATCTTAGTACACACGGCCGGACAACCTCCGAGAGCCACGAGATTCCTGATAAGGCGTTTGTGGAAGGAATTGGGCTTGAAGGTCTTCATTTTCACTGACGCGGATCCGTGGGGCATGCACATCGCGATGGTCATCATAAGCGGCTCGGCCAATTCCGCTCACATAGAAGGGCTGGCCACGCCCGACGCCGTGTGGGCGGGCGTTTGGGCAACGGACATCCTTGAATACGAACTGCCGAGCGACCCTTTGACGGAGCGGGACATCAAGCGGTTGAAGGAGCTGAGGTCTGATCCGCGCTACAGGGGCAAGTTGTGGCAGAGGGAAATCTCCACCTTCTTCAAGCACAAGCGGAAGTCGGAGCAAGAGGCCTTCGCGAGGTACGGCCTAACCTTCATAGTCGACAAATACTTGCCGGATAAACTTTCTCAGTATGGCGGCTGAACGGGGCAGAATACTCGCAAAGGCGGGCGTAAGGCTATTCGGAGCAATAGTTGCGATCATCGGGACTATTTTCGCCTACTTCGTTATATCCTCGCCGGAAGCCGCGGTTAATCCTCCTTTAATGCTCGCCCTTTCGATCGTAATCGTGATAATTGGGCTGATTTTTTGCTTCATCGGGATAGAGTAATCTCCTCTAATAGCGGCTCCACGTCGGGTTGCTCTTCCTTCTCCGCCAACTGAGTCGAAAACTCCGCTATTTTCTCGAGGTACTTTCTCATGATCCCCGATCTCTTCTGCATGATCGCTTCTCTGCGCTTCCTGCCCAGGAAAAGCGATAATTCCCTTCCTAGCTTCCTGAGGGCGAGCTCTATTTCCTTCTCGATCTCGGGGCGGTCGCCTATGGCTTCCTTCCCCACCCCCTTGTAGGGGACCTTCGTCGAGCATATGTGGACGAAGATGGCCACGGGCATGCCTTGGGATACCCTGTACCTCGACCAATCGATCTTGCTGACCACTTTCCAACAGACCCCTGCGGTCCGGTCGTAAAGGAGGGGGACTTTGTTGGCGAACCTATAAATCTTGATGTCCCCGCCTTCCGGTATCTTGCCGCCATAGGCTATTCCAGCCTCGACTATGAAGGGGTGGCCCGAGTAGGACGATGGAGGTCTTTGCAAAGTCCGCACGAATTCGGGTTCTAGGAAGCGCTCTATGCTCCTCTTCAAAAGCTCCGCGCCCATGGGCGAGAGGACCTTAGCGCTGGGGGCTTTGTACTTCCTCCTCGTCATGGCTTCGGTTAGACTGACTATTTCATGCTCGTTAAGTTCTCTGGGGCTTTTGTTCGGGTCTATTCTCGCATCTTTCACGATTTCGAGGGCGGTCTTCCTCCCCACGCACTGAAAACTCGTCTCTAGGAACCTGACGATATTTTTCGCCTTGCTCGCCCTTGCCGCCCTCCTTACGATCTCCACATCGACTCCCGCAGGATGGGGGAGCACTTCCTTCGTTTGCTTAGGCGGGTCATTAACCGCCCTTTCGAACACCACCCCATCGCCGTCGGGAGCCTCGAACTCTATGCGGGCGTGGGGATTTGCGAGGGCGGTCAACTTGAGGTACTCCAGTATGCGGTCCTTCGACATGGCGTAGTTCCCGAGGAAGGAGAAGCGAATGAGGGTTCCGTGCCAATCGGGGTCCTTGTCTATCGACTTCGAATCGAGTATGATGGGCTTGTTCCTTTCTATGTCGATCTTCATCTCGAAGAAGTACTTCTTCGAATCTCCTTTGACCCCCGAAATGACTCTGAAAGGCTTCCCCGTGGTTATCTGACCGTAAAGGATTGCCATCGTTCCCCCCAAACCGAAAACCCCCCTATGTTGCCTTATCCTGAACTTGGAGCCGAAAAACACCTTGCCGAAGCACGACGGAATATACCTTCTGGGGATCCCGCACCCGTTATCGGAAACTTCGATAGTGTACTCGACGGACACGTACGGCTTCTCTTGCCCTTCCCCTTCGAGGGTGATGCGTATGTCGGGCAACACGCCAGCGGCATCGCAAGCATCGAGGCTGTTCTCGACGAGCTCCCTAACGATCTGATACGTCGCCCTCACAGGATTGCTGAAGCCAGCTACATCCCTGTTCCTGTAAAAGAATTCTGATGGGCTTATTTCCTCGTATCGGCTCATCTCTCCCACAGCATAGTCCTCCTTCTCCTCTTCTCCTCCCTTTGCATTCTGTAGAGGTAGCGGTAAACCGTGCTGTGTTGCCGTCCCTCGATGAGCATCATAATGGCCTTTTTGGCGATCCGAACGTGCTCTATGTCGCCTATGATCCCCACCGTGTCCCCGTAAACGGAGACATATGTGCCCGTCGTTTCCTCAATTATCCGCCTAGCTTTCCCGTCCTTCCCTATGATCCTGCCCTTGATCCTCCTGATGTCTGACCTCGACTTTCCCAAGAGGTCCCTCAGCGATATGAGTTCGAAGGTCATGTTCTCGTCGAGGAGCTTCATTGCTTTTTCGGGCGAAAAGCCTCTTCCTATGGCTTTCACGATGTTGCTCGCGACCATGAGGGAGTAGACATCGCCATCTTCCCGGCTAATTATGTCCACGACCCCCGTAGAACTATCCACCTTGAGCTCGACCTTGCACGCCTCTTCTATTTGCGCTTTCGTTTTGCCGTCGGTTCCGATGAGGACGGCTATCCGATCCTTAGGTATCCTCACTTGGAGGCTAGGTCTTGGAAACGACCCACTCATAGGCGTCCTCCCTTACCTCAACCCCCAGCTTCGCGAAATACCTATTGATGTTTTCGATGTCCCGTTTTAGCAATTCGTCGGCGGCCGGATGGTCGATGGGCAACGCTTGAGATAGGTCGAAGAGGACGGGCTCTCCCTTCCAGACCATAACGTTGTATTCGCTCAAGTCGCCGTGGACAAGCCTAGCCTTCTGGTAAAGCCTTCTCACGTAATCCAAGAGCTTCTCGTAGAAGGCTTGGGGATCGTCCAATTCCACGTCTTTCAGAAGGGGGGCTGGCATCCCCTCTTCCCCAATGAACTCCATGACGAGGACGTTATTCTTGACGGCCACGGGATCCGGGACTCTAACGCCCGCTGCTTTCGCCCTCTTCAAGTTTTTGAATTCCTTCATAGCCCAAGCGTAGATCAGCTTTCTTCTCCGTCGCTTCAGCTCTGAAAACCTCCTATCGCCCTCGATGTACCTCAGAATAGACTTCCGGAACTCGGCCGCTGTTATGAGGTATATCTTGACGGCCAGATCTCTCCCTTGAGGGTCTTTCGCCCAATAAATCCTCGATTCCTTGCCCGCCTTCACCACGCCGTAGAACTCGTCGATGTAGCCTTTGTTGATGAGGTCGTAAAGGGTGAGCAACGTCGGCTTGTCGAAGACCTCTTCGAGAACTTCGTATTCCTCGGAGCGCTTGTATTTCATCCGTTGCCTGATTTCGTAGAGAATTTCCCTTCTTAAAAGCTTCTTATGTACTTTCTCCTCTCGCCCTTTACTCAAATTCTTCCTTTATGTAGCCCATTTTCTTGAGACGCTCGACTTGCCCCGTTGTGTACCGGATGATGATGTCTCCTCGGTCATCTTGGAATTCCCAAGGAGCTACGAGAACTATATCGCCTTTCCTTATCCAAACCCTCCGCTTCAGCTTCCCCCTCACACGGCAGAGCCTTTGCTTTCCGTCGAAACACTTGACAAGCATTCGGTCATACCCCAGCATGCTGACAACCACGCCTAAGACTTGTCCTTCTCCTGGGAGGATAAACTCCCTTTCCAGAGCCTCCTCCGTCTTGATTTTCCTTTTGCCCACGAAATATTTTGGGGAGAGAAATTTAAGCTAAAGGAAACGGAAGATGTGCGTGAAGGGAACGTTCTGGACTTTGTGCACTCCGTCGGGGTGCACGATGCCCCTTTTAATAGCTGCTTGGATCGTGTTCTCGCCTATCAATATGGCCGAATGACAGCCTTCCAGAGCGTCCAAGGCGTCCTCTACGTCGACTAATTCCCCTCGGTAGAACTCCTCCTTCACGTTCAGCACAAGTTTCCCCTCGACGAACTTCTTCCCGAGTAGGTTTTCATCGCATATCGTGACGAGGAGAATGGATCCCCTCCACTTTCTACTCAAGTAAACCTTAGCCAAACCAGGCCTCCAGGGTCTTCGCCCTCACTTTTTCCAAGCCTACTCTGAACTTGTCGAGTGCTTTCCGCACCCGATCCTCCGAGAAGTCCCTCTCGCCGCAAAGGAAATCGATTACCTTGTCGTAGTTGGGTTCTTTCCACTCGAGCTTGTACTCATCGGTGACTTTCGGCTCTAGGAATATCTTCCTTATCTCGTCGAGGTTCTCTAGCGTGATGTTCTTCTCCCTGAGGAAGCGTTCTAAGCCCTTTTCCTTGATTATCTTCACCGCAGACTTCGGCCCTACCCCTTTCACTGGCTTGTAGTTGAAGTCAGTCCCTAGGAGAATTCCTACGTCGACGAGCTGTTCCCTCGTGAGGCCGAGCTCCGACAACATCTTCTCAAGCTCGACGAGCTCGGGTTTCACTTCCACATATATCTTTTTCCTCGGCAATTTGCGCCTCCCCGTGATGGTGAGGTTGCGGACGAGTCTTGGAGATCCGAACAAGAGGGAGTCGTAATCTTGGCTAGCGCTTGCCCACACATCTCCCTTCATGGCCATGTACGCCGCTTGGGCCTCTCCTTCTGAAGGGGCTTGGACATACGGGACTCCTAATAGCTCGAGCAACCTCTTCGCGTCCTTCACCATGTACTCCTTCAAAGTGGCGGTGGCTTGGGCGTACATGCGCGCCCTTTCCAAGTCCCCCGCCTTTAAGGCCTCCTCGTACTTCAGAATCGCCTCTTCCTTGATGCGCGTCCTACGCTTAATTTCCGCTTCTTTGAGCTCTGGAGGCGTTCCGTCGAAAACGTAGACGACCTTTATGCCCTTCTCGACGAGATTAGCCGTTCTGTACAGAAGACCGCTGAGATGGCTCGTTATCCTTCCTTCGTGATCCATGAGGGGGGTGCCGTTGGGCTGTCTTATTACGGAGAGAAATT
Source organism: uncultured Nitrososphaerota archaeon (assembly GCA_964398605.1). Taxonomy (GTDB): domain Archaea; phylum Thermoproteota; class CAYNNH01; order CAYNNH01; family CAYNNH01; genus CAYNNH01. The sequence continues at coordinate 5,721 of CAYNNH010000034.1, forward strand.
GGTAAAGCGCATTGTAGCAATCAATGGCAACGCTTTTCTTCGCCAAATCCTCTAGCTCGAGTTCCTTTCCCTTAACCAGCTCTCCTAACCCTACGACGCCCATTCTTTCTTCAGCTCTTTCCTGAGTGTTATGTATTTACCCGTCGCCCGCACCCTCGACACGTATATGATGCCGCTAACCTCCAACCTCATTAACTCCTCCAGTAGCTCCCTCTCCGTTAAATCCTTGAACTTGTACTTTTCCGTGAGCTCCCTCATGAGCTCTTTGGCCGTTATGCCCCCTTTAATTCCCCTCTCAGCTATGATGCTCAAAATGGCTTGCCTAAGTTCCTTTCTCATATAATCGGTCCCCTAGGAGCGGTAACTCTTTCTATTCTGCCCTTCACACGTTTCGCGATCCCCTCGTAGAACTGGATCATCTCAGGAGTTATGCTGGGCGGTACTTTCTCGAGAGCCTTCTCGAAGTCCTGTCGCGTCACTTCCTTCGCGTTGAGATCTCTCCTGAGGGCGAACATGCCTGCCTCCCTGCATACTGAAGCTATGTCCGCTCCCGAATATCCTTCAGTCTTAGCCGCCAACTCCTCTAGATCGACATCCTTCGCCAGTGGCATCTTCTTCGTGTAAATTTGGAAGATTTGCTTCCTCGCCTCCAGATCTGGCGGAGGCACGTAGATAAGCCTATCTATCCGCCCGGGGCGGAGGATGGCGGGGTCTATTAAGTCCGGTCTGTTGGTCGCCGCGAGCACCACAACGTCCTCTAGGCGGGCAATCCCGTCCATTTCCGTCAAGAGCTGGCTTATGACCCTCTCGGTAACTCCCGTGTCCGCATACCCCGCTCCCCTAACAGAAGCTATCGCCTCAAACTCGTCGAAGAATATGACAGCCGGGGCCGCTGTTCTAGCCCTTCTGAATACCTCCCTTATTGCACGCTCCGATTCTCCCACCCACTTCGAGAAAACTTCCGGTCCTTTGATGGCGACGAAGTTAGCATTGCTTTCCGTTGCAACGGCTTTAGCTAACAAAGTTTTGCCACAACCTGGCGGTCCATATAGCAAAATACCCTTGGGTGGCTTGATTCCTATTCTTTTGAAAACTTCTGGACGAGTTAACGGCCATTCGACAGCTTCCCTCAACTCTTGTTTGACTTTCTCCAAACCGCCTATATCGTCCCACCGAACGGTCGGGACCTCAACCATCACTTCCCTCATCGCCGTAGGGGTGATGTCGTGGTAGGCGTCCATGAAGTCCTTCATTGTGACGACCATTTTCTCGAGGACGCTCGTCGGTATCTTCTCCGCTTCGAGGTCGATCTCGGGCAAGTATCTTCTCAGGGCCTTCATGGCGGCCTCTCTGCACAGCGCGGCTAAGTCGGCGCCCGTGTAGCCGTAGGTGATCTCGGCCAGTTTGTCTAAGTCCACATCATCGGCTAGGGGCATCCCCCTCGTGTGGATCTGCAGAATCTCTTTCCTACCCTCCTTGTCGGGCATTTTAATCTCGATCTCCCTGTCGAATCTCCCTGGCCTTCTCAGAGCGGGATCCAAAACTTCGGGCATATTGGTAGCAGCGATGACGATCACATCCCCCCTCGCCTCCAGACCGTCCAGAAGAGTGAGGAGTTGCGCGACCACTCTCTTCTCGACCTCTCCCGTCACCTCGCTTCTTTTGGGAGCTATAGCGTCTATTTCATCGATGAAAATGATGCTCGGCGCTTTTTCCTTCGCCTGCTGGAATATTTCGCGTAATCTACGTTCCGATTCCCCGTAGAATTTACTCATGATTTCAGGCCCGTTTATGGCGAAGAAGTTTGCATCGCTTTCATTGGCAACAGCTTTCGCCAAAAGAGTCTTTCCGCAACCTGGAGGTCCATAAAGAAGCACGCCTTTTGGAGGATCTATTCCTAAACGCTTGAACAACTCAGGATGTCTTAATGGAAGCTCTACCATTTCCCTGATCTTACGAATCTCTTCTTTCAAGCCGCCTATATCTTCATACGTGATTCTCTTTTCCCTCACAGCGCTGGGCTCGGGTATTACCTTGAGTATTGTGTTCTCCGTAATCTTCACGGGCCCTTCGGGTCTGCTGTCCACCACTACGAATTCGAGGGCTTGGTAAAAGACGCCCGGAACAGTTATTATCGTGCCAGGTGTGACTGCCCTATCGATGAGCCTCGACTTGATGAAGTCCGTGAAATCGGCGTCTATTTCGAGCTTAACCCTCAGAGGAGCGAGGGTAACCCTCCTAGCGGGTTTCGGATCTGCCTTGCGGACGATGACGTAATCATCCACCGAAACGCCGATGCTTTCCCGCATGTAGCCGTCCATGCGTATGATGGAGAGCCCCTCGTCCATCCGGTAGGCGGGCATCACTTTCGCGACAGTCTTCTTCCCCTTGCTTCCTTCTATTTCCACGAAGTCTCCTACGTCGACTCCTAGCAATTCGCGAGCTCTACTGCACAATCTCACGTATCCATGACCTACATCACGCCGATACGCTTCTTTAACCCTTAACTTCAGCTCCTTCCCCATAGTCCCTCGCTAAGTAATCAAAACCCCCCTCATAACATTTGTGAATGCGTGAATCCTGCGGAGTGTTCTGCGTGAAAGGACCTCCCAATTCCCCCCTTATAACTTTTTTCGGCCTGCTAGCCCTCCAGCACAGAGGCCAGGACTCGGCGGGAATAGCTTTCGTGACCGACCACCTGCACATCATTAAGGACGTTGGGCTCGTGAGCGACGTGTTCTCGCCAGATGTTCTCAGGACGGTTCGGAGCGCCATCGCGTTGGGAAACGTCCGTTACTGCACGACGGGAGAGCCCACTAGGACAGACGCCCAGCCCTTCTCCGTCGAGGTGAACGGGGTGCGCTACGCCATATCGCACAACGGGAACATCGTCAACTACGTCCAGATGAGGAAATTCCTCAGAGAGCAAGGCGAGGAGCTTGTCTCCCGTTGCGACGCGGAAATAATCCTGAAGCTCTTCGCCTTCTTTTACCGGAAAAAGAAGGACTATTTCGAGGCCGTGAGGGCCTGCATGGAGATGCTAGAAGGCGCTTATTCGGTTTCAATTATGAACGAGCGAGGGGAAATCATAACTTTCAGGGATCCGCTCGGTTTCAAGCCCCTTTGTTACCACTACGACGGAGAAACTTTTGCCGTGGCTTCGGAGAGCGTGGCGTTGGACATAAACGACTTGCCCATGACCCGGGACGTCTTTCCTGGCGAGTGCATTTACGTTTCGCCCAACGGCAACCTGCACAGCGAGATACTCATCAGGGCGGAGCGGAAAGCCCATTGCATGTTCGAATATGTCTACTTCAGCAGGCCGGATTCCGTCCTAGATGGCAGGTGCGTTTACGATGCTAGGGTGAAGTTCGGCGAGTTCTTGGCCAAAACTTACCCCGTCGACGCCGATATTGTCGTCCCGGTCCCAGATACGGCCAGGCCGGCAGCGGAAGGTTACTCGAGGGAGTCGGGAATCCCCGTTGAGGAAGGCCTCATAAAGAACCGCTACGTCTGGAGAACCTTCATCATGCCCAAGGACGCCCAGCGGAGGTTGGCGGTTAGGCTCAAGCTGAATGCCATACGATCCGTCATAGAGGGCAAGCGACTCGTCTTGGTCGACGATAGCATCGTGAGGGGGACGACATCGGGCCAGATAGTTTCGCTTCTGAGGTCCGCTGGCGCCAAAGAAGTCCACGTGAGGATAACGTGCCCGCCCATAGTGGCCCCCTGCTTCTACGGAATCGACATGGCCACTCACCAGGAACTCATAGCGGCGAACCACAGCGTCGAAGAAATCCGCGAGATCATAGGGGCTGATTCCTTGGGCTACCAGACGATAGAGAACCTAGTCAAAGCCATAGGCAAGAGGCGGGACGAACTCTGTTTGGGTTGCTTAACGGACGAATATCCGACTCCAATGGCTCAACGGCTTTCCAGAATCGCTAGGGAAAAGGTGAAAGGGAGAATTCGGTACTGGGAGCTAGAAAGCGAGTAAGCATTTGAAGAAGTGAACTAAAAGCCCGGCTCCCTCTTCTCTAAGGGCGTTGATCGGGAAATCAATGTCAAACCTCCGAGCTACCTCGCTTAAGAATCCGCTATCCTCCGCCTTTTCCAAAAAACTTATCATCTTCTTCTCGGGCAAGGCGAAGAATTTCTTCATCAATTTCATCGAGGACAAGTGAGGATAGAGGGCGAGCCTGCACCGGAGCGAATACGCGCTACAGCATTTTCCATCGCAAATCTTCGTTGCTTCCTCCCCGGCGATGCGCGCACATATGCCGCCGAACACGACCCCGCCTCCGGTAGAAGGCTTGTTGTGTCCTGCCGCATCTCCCACCAAAAGCACCCTCTTCTTCTGAACGCTTCCTAATGGCCCCCCGAGGTTTATCCTTCCAAAGTACAGCCTTACCGCCTTCTTGAGGGAAATACCGCACCTCTTCGCGATCTTCTTCAAGGCCAGACGGGGATCCGCTCGAGACCCTACGCCCACCCTCACCTCGTCCTCGCCCAACGGGATGATCCACCCGAAGAAACCCGGGGAGATCCGCTTATCTATAATTACGCGAACGAAATGCTCGTTTTCCACGTTGTGCATCACATCGGCTTGACAGGCCGGTAAGACTTCCCTTAGCCGTTCAAACCCCAAGGAATCGGCCAACTTTCTCTTCATGCCCTCGGCTAATACGGCGACTTTCCCCCGAAGAAGCCTTTCGGAAGTCCGGATTTCTACGCTGTCTTCCCTCAAGGTTATGGCTTCCGCTCTTTCCTTTAGGGAAATTTCCGCTCCCGCTTCGTAGGCTTCGATGGCTAGTTCCTTGTCGAAGGAATCCCTATCGACGACAACTGCCTTAGTTCTACGACAATCCGCGACGAATTCCCTATTTCCCACCAGAATGATGGCGCCCCGCACGAAGTTCCTAACAGTCCCCCTCCCTAGCTTTAGCCCCAGCTTCCTTATCCCGGACAGGCCCAATAAGCCAGCGCAATGAGCCGGAACGCCTATTTCTTCATCTTCTTCGACTACAATAACTTCCTTCCCTAACTCCGCAACTTTCTTGGCCGCTATGAGCCCCGCTGGGCCCCCGCCTACTACTATTACGTCCGCTTCTTCACGCAATACGGGCTCCGCAAACGGGGCAGAATTTCGAATCAGGAGGCAACGGACTTCCGCACTTCGGGCAGACGTTTGCTGGCGTAGGCGCTGGAGGGGCGGAAGGCGCGGCTTCCCCGCTTTCGGGTTCTATTTCCACAGCGGTTCCGTAGACGTATAACTCGGCGGCTTGGGGCATTATTTCGGTCGTCATGAACTTCACGCCGATGATAGCGTTCGCTCCGAGCCTCCTCGCTGCATTGATCATGTCGTTTATGGCTTCGTTCACCGTCTCGTTGAGCGTCTTTCTGTAGGCGCTTATGGATCCCCCGAAGAACTTCTGGAAGCCAGCCGCTAGGTCGCCAAAGGCGGATCGAGCCCTTATCGAGTACCCGTAAACGAGCCCCAAATACCGCTTGATCCTATAGCCGGGAACCCTTTCGGTGGTGGTTATGATCACGGACATCAAGACGATAGCCGGACCAAATAAAGAGTGTTTGTAATCCACTCTTGTGTCCTTCAAGTACAAGCAAGTGATCGTCGTCCGGACGGA
>CAYNNH010000035.1:0-7327 GCA_964398605.1 uncultured Nitrososphaerota archaeon
GTCCCGACATTCACGAGATAGAGCGGCAGTGGCAGGAGAAGTGGGAGGAGTGGGGCATTTATCGCTTCGATTGGGAAGACCACGAGAAGCCCGTTTACAGCATAGACACTCCTCCTCCTTATCCTTCGGGCGAGTTTCACATGGGAAACGTGCTCAACTGGACGTATTTCGACATAGTTGCCCGCTACAAGCGCATGAGGGGCTACAACGTCTACTTCCCCCAAGGGTGGGACTGCCACGGCCTTCCCACCGAGATAGAAGTCGAGAAAGAGCGCAACATACGCAAGAGGGACGTCCCCCCCGAGCTTTTTATCCAGTATTGCAAAGAGTGGATCAACCGCTACATCAGGATCATGAAGGACTCGATCAAGCGGCTCGGTTGCTCCGTCGATTGGTCGCTGGAGTACAAGACGATGGACCCGGATTACTGGTGGAGGACACAACTGTCCTTCGTCCTTTTGTACAAGAAAGGCCTCATTTACCGCGCCGAGCACCCCATCAACTGGTGCCCCCGCTGTGAAACGGCCATTGCGGACGCCGAGATCAAGTACATAAAGCGAAAGGGGAAGCTCTACTACTTCGATTTCGAGGTGGAGGGTGGAGGCCGAGTCACCATCGCGACCACGAGGCCCGAGCTCCTGCCCTCGTGCGTGGCCGTTGCCGTTCATCCGGAAGACGGCCGTTATTTCCACCTCCACGGCAAGAACCTCATAGTCCCGATCTTCGGTCAGAAAGTTCCCCTCATACTCGACGAGGAGGTCGACCCCCACTTCGGAACGGGGGTCGTCATGATATGCACTTACGGCGACAAAACGGACGTCCGCTGGGTCGCGAGGCACGGCCTCCCTATTAGAATCTCCATAGGGGAAGATGGTCGGATGAACGAGCTCGCTGGCAAGTATAGGGGCTTGACCGTGGAGGAAACGAGGAAAAAGATCGTAGAAGACCTCGAAAAGCTGGGTTTCTTGAAGAAAACGGAAGAGATAGAGCAGGAAATCGGAGTTCACGATAAATGCGATCATCCCGTCGAAATCCTCGTCCGCATGCAGTGGTTCATGGATGTCCGGAGCCTCACCGACAAGGTCGTCGATTGGGCCCTGAAGATAAAGTGGGTTCCCGACCACATGAAGTGGCGCCTCATCGCTTGGGCTAAGTCCCTCGACTGGGACTGGGTGATCTCCCGCCAGAGGATATTCGCCACCCCTATTCCCGTCTGGTACTGCAAGAAGTGCGGGCACGTGATCGTGGCGGAGCCCGAGTGGTTGCCCATCGACCCGAGGAAATCCCCCCCGAAGATCGAAGCTTGCCCCAAGTGCGGCCACAAGGAGTTCGAGCCGGAAATGGACGTCATGGACACTTGGATGGACTCTTCCCTCACGTGCGCCGTCCACGCTGGCTGGATGGAGCGTCCCGACTGGAAGAGGCTGTTCCCAGCAGATTTGCACCCTTCGGGGACGGACATCATTCGGACGTGGGCGTATTACCTCATGGTGAAGCACATCGCCCTCTTCGACGAGCCCCCCTTCAAGACGGTCCTCATCAACGGCATGGTTCTCGGGAGCGATGGGAGGAAGATGAGCAAGCACCTCAAGAACTACGTGGCCGCTCCCGATGCGCTAAACAGGCATGGAGCTGACGCCGTGAGGCAATGGGCCGCTGGAGGAGGGAAGACGGGCTCCGACATCCCCTTCAAGTGGGCGGACATCGAGTACGGCTGGAAGTTTATCGTGAAACTGTGGAACTTAGCCCGCTTCACGTACCACAACCTCAAGGATTTCGAGGAAGGGGAGGCCGAGTACAACGTCATCGACAAATGGTTGCTCAGCTTGCTCGAACGGACGACGAAAGAGGTGACCGATTGCTACGAGTCCTTCGATTTCTACGAAGCTCTGGAGAAAACGCGCCACTTCACGTGGCACGTGCTCTGCGACCATTACGTGGAAGCTGTTAAGCACCGACTATACTTCCCCGAGAAGTACGGCGAGAAGAGTCGCAGAGCTGCTCAACAGGTTCTGTATAGAGCGTTGTTGAGGGTGCTTCAGTTGCTCGCCCCCATATGCCCGCACGTCACGGAGGAGATCTACCAGCGCATGTACGCCAAGCGCCTCGGGTACAAGAGCATACACGTTTCTCCTTGGCCCAAAGCGGACGAATCGTTGATCGACGAAGAAGCGGAAAGGAAAGGACAGCTTATCATCAACGTCGTTGCCGCTTTGAGGAGGGCGAAATCGAAGAAAAGGATCCCGCTTTCAGTGGAAATCGAAGAAGCCATCATAGGGGGCGCTTCTCCGGAAGAAAGGGCCGTGATCGAGAACGCGGGCGAGGAGATAAAGGCAATCATAAAGTGCAAACGCCTAACCTTCAAGCCGAAGGTCGAAGGAGAGCCCGTCGAGGGAACCTCTATTCGCGTTCTTTTAAAGTAAAGTCGGAGGCCTAAACCTCAATATACCGGCGAGCCCCCCGAAGGATTTGAGCAACATGTTCCCTTCTTCCGTTTCGGTCGAAATTATCTCCACTCTCGCCCCAGCCTTCTCCCCAAGCTCAATGAATTCCTCTATGAGCTCTTTCTCGTCAATGATCTGAAGGCCCTTCTTGCCGCACTTATCGCACGGAATTTCGTGAATTCTCGCTTTCAGTTGTTCCAGTTCTCCCTTCTTCGCTAGAACGACTTTCTCCGCTCCGCATTCTTTGCATGCCATCTTCACTCGGAGAAGGTCCAGCCCTTCTGAGATTAGCAAGACTTCGACGGCTCCCATTTCGAGCATCCTCCTCACCTCCGACTCGCCGTAAACGGCCAGCCCCGTGTCCTTGCCCAAATGGGAAAGGAACTTCTGAACGAGGCTTCGTTCCTCGTGGTACCTCAACTTCTTCAGCTTATCCTTCGCCCTCTCGAGAGCCTCCTTCACCCCTTCCCAGCCCGAGTAGGACGTATCGACGACGGCGATGACCTTTTGCTTCAGGCGGTAGTCCAAGTAGTCCCCCTTGAGGAACTCGTCCTTGGTGGGCCCGGGGCCTCCCACAATGAGTCCTTTGAAGTTCTCGATGGAGAGGAAGATGTCGTTCGCGTACCTGCCCACTCGCTTGAAGTACTCGTTTATCTCCATTTCCCTCAGCCTTTCAAACCTCCTCGCTGACTGTCCTCCCGCTCGGTGCTTGCCCGGAATTCCCGACGTTATTTCCTTGACGATCTCGACCCTAGGCCCCTCCGCTACCGCGAAGGTCGCTTCTTCTACCTCAACGAGGAGGACCCCGTACACCTCCCTCACTTCCAACAGGCGTTTGAGGGGCTCTACGTGGAACCTAGAGTCGCAACGATAGAGGTAGATGTCCATGGGCTTCGGAGGCTCGATGGCGTATATCTCCATGGTCGTCGAGTCGGGGCTTCTGCCGTCGAGGACTGCCCCGCAGAATATGATCAGCCCGTTCTCCGGGATTTGCTTGTACAGCTTCAGCTTGCTCATGACCTTCCTCAAAGCGGCGAGCACGTTCTTCCTCGTGGTCCTCGACTTGATGTTCTGGGCGGTGCTGTACTCCTGGCGCAACATCCCCATGATCTCTCCGACGTGCTTCCCTCCGGGTATGTAGAGCGAGATGAGCTCCGTCCCCCTCCCCCGCTTAGACTCGAGTAGGCTCAGGTACTTCCTCAGCACGTACTTCCTCAGCGACTCGCTCAAACCACGATGAAATCCGAAACTCACTAATAAAAGGGACTTCCTTTGATGATGCGGACGGTTCTCAAGTTGGGCGGGTATTTGTTTCCGAGTCCCTTGGATCCGAAGTTGTTGCGGGAAACTTCGTCGATTGTACGGGAGGCGTACAAAGAACACGCCTCCTTAAAGACGGAGCCTCCTTCCATGCTCGTCGTGGTCACGGGGGGCGGCTCCCTCGCGAGAAGTTACATCAAAGCCCTGCGAGAATTGGGGATAAGCGAGTACCAGCTCGACTTGATCGGCATCTACGCCAGCCGGATCCACGCTTACCTATTTGCTTTTTGTTGCGGTTCTTTCGCCATTTCCGTCGAGAGTCTTTCGGACGTTTTCAAGTACGCCAACATGCCCGTCACCCCGCCCCTTCTAGTTATGGGAGGCGTTCAGCCCGGCCAATCCACCACCACGGTCGCCGCCGCCGTTGCGGAATTGGTAAACGCGGATCGCCTCATCGTGGCGACGGACGTCGATGGCGTATTCACGGCCGATCCCAAAAAGGACCCGTCCGCCAAGCGCTTGCCTTCCATATCCTTCGAGCAATTGATGGAGCTGTCGCGGAAGTCGGGCTACAAGGCGGGGACGTACCAGCTCTTCGACCCCATCGCTGCGAGGATCGTCGCGCGCTCGCGCATAACGACGGCGGTCATCAACGGGACGAAACTCGAGAACCTGAGGAAGGCTCTGTCCGTCCCCAAGACAAAAGAGGAGGAAAACGCTTGGGTAGAGTGGGTAAAGTCTGTGGGGACCCTCATACGGTAGGCTTCGACCCCCTCGTCCTTTCGAAGCAAATGGAGAAGATCGTTGTTAGGGGGATTTTACGCAAGTATTACCGCCTCGCGAGGGGAGGTAGGTGGTACGGCGGAATAGCGACGGCCGATTGTTGCGGCTGCAACCTGAGGTGCGTTTTTTGCTGGAGCGGCTTCCCGAGGGACCACCCCGACCAAGTGGGGCGTTTTTACTCGCCAGAAGAAGTCTTTGAGGCGCTCGATAAGTGCGCGAAGCGTCACGGCTACAAGCAGATAAGGGTGAGCGGGAACGAGCCGACCATCGGCAGAGAACATTTGTTGAAGCTCCTCGAGCTCGTCGACCAAACCGATTACCTCTTCATACTCGAGACGAACGGGATCCTCATAGGCGCCGACAAGAGCTACGCGAAGGATCTCTCGAAGTTCCGCCGCGTGCACGTGAGGGTTTCCATCAAGGGCACCAGCCCGAGCGAGTTTCGCATGCTGACGGGGGCGAAGGAGGAGGCTTTCGAGTTGCAACTGAAGGCCCTTTCTAATTTGCTCGACTACGGGGTTTCCTGCCATCCCGCCGTCATGCTTTCTTTCAGCGAAAAAGAGAATGTGCGTAGGCTCCTTGAGCGCCTCGCCGAAATAGACCCAGTTCTCGTGGAGGACTTCGAGGAGGAATACGTCTTCCTCTACCCTCACGTGGTTAAGAGGTTGAGGAAGGCGGGCATAAAGCCTAAAATCGCCTATCGACCCGGCAAAATTCCCGAGGAACTCATTTAGCCTTCAACCGACCTAAGATCTTTGCGATCCTCCTCTTCTCTCCTCTGGAACTCAGATTGCGCAAAGCTTTACAAAAAACATCCGCTAATTCCTCGTCCACTATCGGCTTCTGCTCTAGGGGATCCCTCCGGAGGTCAAATACCCAGCGAACGCCATCGCCGCCCGACCACAGGAACTTATATCTCCCCGCTATCAGCGCCTTTTTCTCGTAGCCATAACTGGTTGCTTCGCTTAGAAAGACTCTTCTTCCCTCGCTTTCAAAGATATTTTCGCCATCGTACGTTAATTCGACTTCTACATCGAGCAAATCCAATAAAGTCGGCATGAGATCCACCGTGCTGACCGTATCTTTGGCCTTCTTCCCCTTCAGAGGAGCTCCCTCCATGTAAAGGGGGACCTCGATGATCTCGTTGAAGACATTGTGTCCATGTCCGACGCCACACCATCCCCTTGGATCGTAAAAGTACTTGGACTCAAGTTCCGCGTGTTCCCAGAATTCTTCCCCGTGGTCTCCGGTTACTACTATGAGCGTGGAATCGAGAAGTCCCATTTTCTCGAGAAAGGATACTAGGTCTTCAATTAGGTGATCTAAGTACCGGAGTACGTTGTCGTAAAGTAGAATTCGATTTTTCTTGTAATGTTCAAAGGCTTTCCCTTTTTGGCTCTCTGGCTTTCTAAAAGCGAATCCTTTCGCGATCATGCGGACTCGGTCAACTCTCCCAAAGAAGTGCCTAAACTCCTCTGGAGGGATGCTCAACGGCTCGTGCAGATCCGTTAAATGCAGATAAGCGAAGAACGGTCTTTCGGCTCTCTTTCCCAACCAATTCCTGAAATCCCTCAACAAATATTCTCCCTTCGCGTCCTCCCAGCAGAAGTAGTAGGTGTGCGGAAACACCCTCCCCCTCATGAAACACTCGGCGAATTCGACGCCTATTCCGAAGTACAGATCATAGCCGAGGTACAGCAGGATTTCGGGCAACGTTACGACATCCCTACGCATGTTCTTGGGAGGCGTTTCCTCGACGCACTTGACTTCAGCCGGTATGTCTACGCCGTGCCCGTTGGGATAGAGGCCAGAGAGCATGGAAGCCACCGATGGCGGAGTCCAAGGGGCAGCCGATATGGCTTTGCACTTAACTTTGAAGCTTTCTAGGAATGGAGTAGTTTCCCTCGCGTACCCAGCCAAAATAGTGTTCCTATACCTGAAACAATCGAGGACTATCATGAGAACGCTTTCTCCGCCATCTTTAGATGTTATCCCTCCAATTTCCCTCATCCTCGTCTTCATGAAGCGTAGGAAAGACGTTCTAGCGGCTCTTTTGTAGGATACTCTCAAAATAAAGCCGTATAACTTCCTAGCGATGTCGTAGAGGTATCCGTGACTGCGTAACCTCCTAATGAAAGTTTCTACGAACATGACGCGCTTACTTGGATCATTTTCATATTGTGAAGTACGACAGGCGCCGTGGCCTTTTCCACCTCTAACTCAACGGTGAAGTTCCAAACGGGGTAATTTAGAGCAAGAGAATACTGAAATGTCCCTGCGCCGGAAAGCCTCAGCGCGACCGTCCTATACGTAAGAGTTCTCGCCCATCTGTAGTATAGGCGTAGGGTAATGGAAGCCTCTCCATTCACCTCGTATGTCCCCTCTAAAAGCACCGTGCCTGGCGGGATATCCATGCCAAGAACTGGTAATTGCGCGCAAGAGTCCACATCAAGTATTATCCTTCCATCCTCGAAGCGACCATCTTCTATACGGAATGTATTGGCTTCGAACGCCTCCTCCATGGGCTCAAACAGGAGTAAATCCCCTTTGTAATTGAGCTTATAGAGTAAGATACCATCCACGGAAGCTACGAGCCCGTATTTTGGGAGTATGCTGTAAAGCCAAGGATCCGAGAGCGCTATAAAGTCGAACCTTGAGCGAGTATCTAAGAGTATGTAGTCGGGGAGCGTTCCCTCGGGGACGGGTTTGGGAACCCCCCCTTCATACCAGCCGATGTACGTGTAGGCATCCGAGCGGTGGCACACGTGAGGGAATATGTTGTTGATGGTGAGCACCGACGCGTTTTCCGGAATGAGGCTGATTACGCGATCCAATAAGAC
>CAYNNH010000035.1:7427-11285 GCA_964398605.1 uncultured Nitrososphaerota archaeon
GTGAGAAGGGCTGGCCAGAGCCACGCCCCTACTAGGATGATGAATTCCAGTGGAGCGAGGAGGGGGAGGAAGAGCAGGGGGACTAGTAGCCATGCCACGTACGATATCTTCCTGGCGTCTAAGAACATCGTCTTAAATGCATCAACCGGGTGAGTCAAGACGTTGACGAGTATCTCCGTCGGCGTTGCTCCCCACCTCTTGAAGTGGGTGGGGATCTCCCACGCGGTGCCTCTGATCGCCGTTGCCAAGCTCGCCGCTACGGAATACCAAGTCACGCAAATGAGCAAGACGAGTACCGGAAACCACATGCTTTTCTCTCTCATTTTTCGCAACGGTTCTTTCCAAAGGTGGCCTTCGATCGCTTTCTTCACCAACCAGTAGAAGGATAGGCAGACGATTAAGAAGCAGAACTCGGAAGCGCTCGCCATTACTAGACAAGCCCACAGCAACGCCCTCCAGTACTTGTCTCGCATCCACTCGTAGAAAGAAAGCCCGAAGAAGAGCGGGACGAAGGCTTCCAAATGAAAATCGTAGGCGTTGACTCCGTGGAGTGGCGAATAGAGGAAGTAACAAATGGTTAAGAAATAGGATGCTTTTTCCCCAAGCCTCTCTCTTGCTATGAGGTAAATAGGCACAGCGCCGAGCGCTAACAAGATGGACTGGAGGATTAGCAAGAACTCGGGTCGGGGGATCAAGCGGTAGAGCCCAGCGAGGAAGAACATCAACAAGGAAGGGTGCCACGCTAGGAAAGAGCCGCTGGGATTGGCATATAGCTCCGGCGTATAATAGAAGAGCTTTCCTTCGAAGGCAGTGGTCCATAGAGCTTGGCAGAATATCCCCAAATCCCACGCGTACGTTTCGTAGGCATAGTGCTTGTAAACTGAGTACCAGGAAAAAATCACGCTATATGCGGCAATTCCCACCAATACGTAACGATGAGGCTTCAAAGCCTCGAACACTTTCCGAAACCGTAGTTTCCTAGACATACCCTGCAATTTCCAATAGCATTTTCAGAAAACGCGGGAAGACTGCTTGCTCCGAGAAAGCAAGCGCTGATTCCCTACACTCTTTGCACAGTTCTCGGTAAGGTTTACCCTCTTCCCACAACTCTTTGAGGTGGAGTATCCACCGCGCGTAATCCTCCAATCTCCTAGCCTTGAATATCTTAAGGCCGGGGATGTCATGGGCCGGAATATCGCTAGCTATCACGGGAGTCCCGCAAGCGAGGGCTTCCAGCATAACCATTCCAAATGTCTCGATTTTGGATGGTAAAACTAAGACATGAGAACTCGAATAAATGGACACTAACTCCTCATCGCTCAAATATCTGGTGTATTGCTGGATGTGGGGGTCCTTTAGCCCTCCAACGGAGAGGAACTGCAATCCCTCATCTTTCATCATCATCCTAGCCAAGCGTACGAAGATTCGCTCCCCTTTGAACCTCCCCCTCCCGACATATAACACCGTAAATACGTCTTTTTTCGATCCTCTAGGCTTAAAGAACTCCGTATCGACCCAGAGGGGCACATAATAGGCTTTTCCTTTGGGCAACTCTTTCAACATGTGCGGGTTTATCACGTGAATGCCTTCATACCGCCTTAGCATCTCCCTTTTCCCGATCCCGAGCTTGTTGTACCATACGTGCGCTACGAGCGCCTTCATGCCGTGTGCCCGCAAGAATTTCCCGAGCCCTAGATCGGTCACCGAGCGATCCGAGAGGGAAATGGCCGGAATCATTCCGTGCAACCCTGCAACCTTCGCCCCTTTTATCGAGAACAGGTGATCGACTAGGGGGGAGTACACGACGTAAGCAATGTCGGCTTTCACGCGGTGTGTCCAACTTTCCACGTATGTTATGCCTTCCAATCCTTCCCTCAACAGCCTGATTCTTTCCGTTCTCCTTTCGAAGGGGAGTGTCCTCACCTCGACATCGAAACCCTCTTTTTTCAACAGGCGGGCGACGTTCAGCACAAATCGCTCCCCTCCCCTCAGGAGGGTACAGCTGTAGTGGTGACAAACAGCGACCTTCATATTTGCGAGTATATCCGCATGTATTCCTCGGCCAAAACGCTCCAATAGCGTCTTTCTCCTTCCTTCTTCGCGTTCGCACTCAACTTCTCCCTCAAAACCCTATCGCGAAGGAGTCGCTCCAATTTGTCCGCTAAATCCTCGACATCTCTAGGCTTCGCTTTCAAACAATGTATGCCGTGTTTCAATTCGCTAAATCGAGGAATTTTAGTGCACACGATCGGTTTGCCGTGAGCCAGAAGCGTGGACACAACTCCACTCGTTTCGACGAAATAATCTACGTAAGGGAGGGCTGCTACCGCACTTTGTTCAATCAGCTCCTCGAGCTCCTCCTCGGGGCAATGCCCTATTCTTAGTTCGATACCGTCTTCCCCGAGTTTCCTAATCAATTCGATGATTCTCTTGGCATACTTCACATCCCCTTTCCGAGCAACGCCTCCCACGATCATGAGTTTTACGCTGGGATCCCTTTGTCTTATCTTGTGAACAGCCTCCACAAGGTATTCAATGCCTTTACTCGGCCTTAAGAAGCCCCAAAAAAGCACGGTTTTGCTATCAGAAGATCCGCTTCTATTCATCACCCTAGTCCCGTGGGGGACAACTACCACTTTTCCCTCGGGCACTCCGTACTCGCGCACAAGGACTTGTTTCATGAGGGAGGTGTGCACGACGACCTTGGACACCGCCCTACACAGTTGTCCCACGTATATCTTGAGCAGAAAGTAGAAGAGGGCACTAAACGTCTGGAAAACCTTCATGTAGTAGCTGTCCGCCTCTACGCGCTTTAAATGCCGAAGCCAGCGTTTGCTTACGAGCCCATGAACAGTTAAGACGATTCTGGCTTTCCTTTTGAGAAGAACGACCAAAAGAGGCATTAATAATATCACCAAGGGGCCTCCGAGCAAATACTCATACTGAATGTGGTAGACGTCCCCTTCCAATCGTAACGCTTCTCTGAGGAGCTGAAAGGCCCCCTTAACATGCCTAATGAGGATCCCCTTCTTTTCCTCCCTCCCTCCCAAGGCCAAAATGGTTACTTGAACCCCCTTTCTCGAGAGGTGCTGGTAGAGTTCCGCTGAATAAAAAGCAAGTCCCGTTCGCGCTGGGGGCCAAGGAGTTATAGCGACCACGCGCAAGGTTCCCAGACCTCCAGTTGCCTCACACGCACGAAGTCCATCTGAAGCCCGACACCCTCTTCGCACTCCCCAACTATTTCCAAGTAACCGCAGGGGTGCTCTAGCTCGAATACGAAGGTGAAGTTCTCCCATTCCCCCACCTCTTGGAAAAGCTCCTTCCTCACCTCGTGGACGGCGAATTCCTCCATAGTTCCGAACACGGAGTAAACGCGGATCTTGCAGACAACATCTCCGGCTAACTCAGTCACCCTCAAGCGGACGATCACCTCGTACTTCCCCGGTAAAAGGGGACAGTAGGGCCCAAACCAAAGAGTTCCCCCTGGATCCTCCGGCCTATGGGTGAAAACGAGTCCGCTCGTCGAATCGACTTCGTATTCTAAGCTCCCGACTTTAACGTAAAGCTCCTTCCAGCTGAACGTGTTGTCGTAGGGGATTTCGACAATGGGATCGCCGCGATAATCCTTCTTCAGCAAAAGGATGCCATCCGCGTAGGCCAAGATTCCGTACTCATAACGATTGACCAATTCGCTAAGAGCGGGGAAGACCTCCCTAGAGCAACCTTCCTTAATGTCCAGCAGGATATAGTCGACATTTTCCGGCAGGCCTTCGGGCACTTCGTTCACGTACGCGTAGAAACTCCTGCATACATGGGGAAATATGTTTGCTTGCGTCAACACGCTCGCCCCTTCGGGGA
>CAYNNH010000036.1:0-11131 GCA_964398605.1 uncultured Nitrososphaerota archaeon
GGCAAAAACCTTGATGAGGCTCTCCCCGTCGGCGAGCCAAGGCGAGTAGGCCATTTCCGGCAACCACATGCCGCGGGGATACCTCCCGAAGAACCGCTTGAACGTTTCCTTGCCCATTTTAATTTGCTCGCGGATGTCGCGGCTAGGCCAGAAGGGGCATATGGGGTGGTACATGGGCGTGGTGACGATTTCGATCTGCCCTCGGTCGTAGAGGGCCTTGAAACGCTCGATTAAGTCATCGTACCCGCACTCATGGAGCTGGATAAGCAGCGAGCCGGATAAGTCGAAGGTGAAGCCTATGTCGGGGTTCTGCTCGAGGACGGAGACCATCCCCTCGTAGGAAACCGCTTCCATCCCTCCCCACTTCGAGAAGTTGAGGCTGGAGTAGTCGGGCTGGTGGCAGTGCATGACGAACATGATGTAGATGGGCTTCGGGTTGGAGAGGATCGTTCTCATCTTGGCGAGCCAATCCTCGACGGGCTTCTGGCACTCCCGAATGAACTCCTCGTCGAAGCCGTAGAACCCCGCTTCTTGCAGGAGAGAAGCGTCCATGGGCCCTCCGTACACGTTCAAAGCGTAGTGAACGGACTCACCGGGCGCCAGTTCCTCGTGCTTGAACGCGACCT
Organism: uncultured Nitrososphaerota archaeon; assembly: GCA_964398605.1. Lineage (GTDB taxonomy): Archaea > Thermoproteota > CAYNNH01 > CAYNNH01 > CAYNNH01 > CAYNNH01. The sequence continues at coordinate 627 of CAYNNH010000036.1, forward strand.
GAACCTTCGTCCAGCCTATTCCCATTTCCCTCCAGAGGCTGTACGTCTTGCTCTGGAATTCTTCGGGGACGCTGAAGCCTCCAAAGACGTAAGAGCCGCCTTCCATGCTCGTGGGACCGTAAATTCCCGCCCAAATCACTCGACCTCGGTAAGCCGTTTGGTTGTCGCGGTAGAGGAAGAGCTTCACGTTTCCCACGAATTTCCCGTCGTCGCGGGTTGCGTTGTCGACTCGGAAGGCGTAGAAGTTGTACCGGGGCTTGTAGACGTAGCCCGCCCACTCGATGGCGAACCCGGGGTCGAGGGAGTCGCGGGCCTTAATGACGAACGTCTCGTTGCTCAGGTTCCTAATGTAATAATCGACGCGGATGTAGTATTTGTCCGCCCACATGGTGTATACCTTCGTCACCTCAAGCGGGACGAGCTTGAGCTTCGCCGTGAGCCTCACGCGGACTATTTCCCCGAACCCGTACACGATGGTCCACCCGTATTCGGCGTCCCAGAGCTCTCCAGGCCACGTTTCGTTCACCAACCAATCGAAGAGGATGTTGCGGAAAGTCCAGCGGGCGAGATCCAGCCCCAAGGACTTGATGTACCACCGTATGATGCGCGCCCCTCCTCCCGAGCACGTCGCTTTCCTCCACCACCTCAGCGAGGACTTCTCGGGGTTGGGCGTGTTATCGATCCATATTTCGAGGAGGGGACTTTCGAAAACGATTTCCGACCTATCGTCGTCGTCCACATCGGAAAGGCTGATGCTCGCCACTTGGGGGGTCGCGCTCCTTATGTAGAAGAGGGCCAAGGGCAAGAGGACTACGCAGGTGCAGAAAGTCGCCAAGAGGCACTTCAGTAGCCAGCTCCTTCTCTTGCTCACCTCCACTACTTCTTTCCCAACGAGCGTTAAACGTTTGGCGGTGACGTTCAGCCCTCAGTGCGGATTACGTCTTAAACGGCAAGTTGCGGACGATCAAGGCAGTCAATACGAGCTTTAAAACGCGAATTCTTTTCGTTAGATGATCGATGCAACTGAGTTCGAAAGGTGGATGAAGCAGGCCGAGCACACTCTTGAGAGCGCCAGAATTGATATGAAAGAAGGATATTGCGATTGGGCGTGTTTTAAAGCGCATCAGGCAGCCGAATACGCCCTCAAGGCCCTTCTCAGAGGATTGGGGAAAACGGCGTTTGGTCATTCGATACGCCAACTCTTGAACGAAGTTTCTTCTACCGGACTTGAGGTAAGTCCCGAATTGGAGAGGGCGGCTAAGCTACTAGATCGGCACTATTTGGCTCCGAGGTACCCGAATCAATGGGTCGAAGGAGCCCCTCTGGAATATTACGATGAAGAGGACGCTAAGGAAGCGATTTCAAAAGCCGAACTTATCCTGAATGCGGTGAAATCGTGGTCAGAGCAATTGAAGAGCGCTTAAAGAAACGGGAAGAAGTCATCAAAGCCGTGAAGGACTTTGCCCTCAAAGCAAGCCGAATTCTTGGCCCCCTCACGGCCATCCTCTACGGCTCTTACGCTAGGGGAGATTTCAATTTCTGGAGCGATCTCGATGTATTGCTCGTAGTTCGCGACGAAGTCCCCCTTCCTCGAAAACCCCATAAACGCGTGGAGCTCGTCCTCGATTTCGTGCCTCCCGGCTTCGAAGTGCACTTGGTGGGCATAAGCGAGTTCAGGAAAGCGCTATCAAAAAGGGCTTTTGCTAGAGCCGCGCTCGAAAAAGCCGTTGTCGTGGTAGATCAGCTCGGCTTAGCGAGCGAGTTCCGCCGTTTATTCAGAGCGAGTTAAGGTAGGCGTTTTAACTCGTGGAACGCCCACTTCATCGAGAACTTAACCCAATCCTCGTACCGTTTCTTCTCTTCCCCTTTCGAAGCCCTCGAAACGGGCGCGTAATACGCCGCGTCGTGCAAGTGCCTCAAGGCGAGGTAGAGCGTGAGGCACTTCCCTATGTCCCTCGCCCACTCCTCGCCCGAACAGCGTTGCGCGTAACAAGCCAAGAGGTAGTCGTTCAAGCTTTCGGCGAATCGGATGATCTCCTTCCTGTGCTTCGTGGGCAAGCACTCGGCGATGAACCTCGTCGCCGCCATGAGGCTGGCGAGGTCCCTCGCGGCGTGCGCGTACATGGCGTCGTCCAAGTCGATGATCACCAAATTGCCCTCCACAGACCGCAGTATTTGGCGCCACATGAGGTCTCCGTGGGTCATGATGCACGGGATATCCGAAATTTCCTCCAGGGCCTTCTTCACTTTCTTCTTGAAACCCTCCGCTTCCTTTTTCTTGATGACGTCGTTTTCCACGAGGACTCCTAGGTCTTTCTCGACTTCTTCTTCGACCAACTTCGCCTCTTCCTTCCCGAATTCCCTAACCTCTCCGCTCCTGTGGAATGGGACGAGCACTTCGTCGACGACGCGCTCCATGAGCTTCATGAGCTTCTCCAGCACGGGGGTCGTGGGCATCTTCATGTGGATGAGCCTCGAAGCTTCCTCCATCTCCCTCCAAATGATCGCTCCCACTTCCTCCCCGACGACCTTCTCGAGGAAGAGGACGAGGATTTGGGGGATCCCCTCGAACTCGAGGCTCTTGTTGAAGACTTGCGCGAACACTTTGGGCACTATGGCGGGGGGCAAGGACTCTATGACCCGGAGTTCCCGATTCCCCCTGTCGAAGGGCCACCGCGGGAGGTATCGTTTCACGATGCAAGCGGGCTCCCTGACCTCGTACAAGTAATTCGTGGTGGGCTCTCCTTCCGTGAAGAGGGGCTTCGCGTACGATAGGCGGTCCAAAGAAATCCAAGAAGAAGTCCTCAGATCGCCCTTCTCCGATTTGAAGAGCCTTAAAATGGCCTCCGGACACGAATAGGAGTCGACGAGGAAATACTCCGAGGAATCGCGTTTCACCTTGCCTAGGACCCTTTCCTCTGGCCTCACTCCCCTCTTGACCGTGAAGGCTTCGTAGAACTGGAATTCGCCCAAGGCGGAGTCGACGTGGAAGAGCACGTGGAAGTCGGGATATTCCGCCCTTAGTACGCGCATCTTCACGGAGCGGATGTCCTCCAGCTTGAGCCTCCACTTCCTCGGGCTGTAAAACAGTTCCTTCCACTTTTCCTCAGCGAACGAAAGGAACTCGCTCACGTAGGCTTATCCCGTCTTCTATTTGAATGCTCGTAGGTCGTTAAGGTCGCCCAACGCCCAATGCCTCCGGCAAGCGCCAGCCCGACTTCGTTCTTTTGAGGCCCTTTCGCTTTAAGTCAGCGAGCCTCGCCTTGAAGCGTTCCAACTCCTCCTCGCCCACGAGGGCGATGCCGTAGTTCACCACATCGAGTACGAATGGATTGAACCTCTCGAACATGCTTTCGAACTCCTCCGGCGTGTACGCGAGGACCTCCAACGGGATGCTGGGGGGCGCGAGCTCGAGCAACTCGGATACCCTGTCGAGGAAGCGTTGCTTAAAATCGGCCACGACGACCACGTCCACGTCGCTCCAAACTCCGTGGAGCCCTTTCGCCACCGATCCGTGGAGCACAACCATCCTGGGCTTGATAGCTTCTTCGAGCTTAACGCAGAAATCGGCCAATTCTTCGGCGTAGGGAGCGTCTATGGCTCTCAGCTTTTTAAGAACTTTCTCGCGAATTCCAAGATCGCTTCCGCACATGATATAGCCCTCTTGGCCGTCACTTCGTCGTATGCCTCATGCGGAGTGCCCGACGGGTGGGCGTTGGGATACCTCGACGGAACGTAATGCCGGTCGAGTTCGCGGGCTGCATCCATCAGAGGTTCCTCCACTTTTTGACCGGTGAGCCGACCGAATTCCTCGAGGAGTTCGCGAACCGAATGTCCTATGGGGATCTGTCCCAAAGCATACAGCATAGCCTTCACGGCTTTTTCAGCTGCCTGTTGGGCATAAAAAGCTGCCGCGTTGAACCTATTAAGAGAGAGCAGATCCTTGGCTGTTTCCAAGTCCCACTCGGCTTCGCTCAACCACCTCTCCGCTTCGAACGCTCGATCCATGAACCATGGTGTTACGATTTCTTCTATAAAAGCAAGTTTGGTGGTATTTGGCGCATGGACGTTTCTTAGGACGAGTAATATTTTGAGGCGCCATGGGCCCCATTCTGGCTAGAGTCAAAGTGAGTAACCCCCGCGAGCCGAGCAGGCTTTTGGAATTGGAGCTCTTAGTGGACACGGGAGCTACTTACACGTGGCTAAAGCGTAGCAGATTGGAAGCATTGGGCTTGAGTCCCACGAGCAGGAGGCGCTTCAGAACCGTAAGGGGCGAGTTGATAGAACGCGACGTAGGGGAAGCCATCATAGAATGCCTCGGTGAGAGGGCAACGTGTATGGTCGTGTTTGCGGAAGAAGACGATCAAGAGGTCCTCGGGATCACCGCTCTGGAAAACCTAGGTCTCGAAGTAGATCCCGTCGCGAGGCGGCTAAAGAAAGCAGAAGCCCTCTTAGCCCTTTGAGCGGTTAAGCTAGGGACGTAATTCCCTTAGGTTCCACGATCTGTAAGTCCAAAGTTATGGCGAGGCACGTGCGATCCCTGACCGTCCCCAGCGGAGTGAAGCCCGCTTTGCGGAGAACAGCGTTGACCTTTTCGTTGAACTTCCTCCACCTTTGCTGTTCGGCCATTGTCTCGAAGAGCTCGGCGTACTTGTACGTGGAAAATGCGATCCCTCCGGGGCGTTGCCAAACCCGTAGCGTCGAGTGGTACTTGTGGGGGGCCACCGCTAGGAAAACGGCGGGCACTCCCTTCACCACCAAAGCGAGGTTCCCGAATTCGTCGGAGCGACCCTCGATGAACTCCTGAATGGCGGCGAGCAACTTGTTCAGGTCCTGCCTCACCTTCTTGGTCAGCTTCTTCTCGAGGTAGTGGGCGATCCTTTCGCTGTCCACTTTCGTTTCGTACTTGTGGCTCCCCGGAGGAGAAATTTCCTTCGCGTTCCCGTTGTGCATGATGGCGATCTCCCCCTTGCAATCGAAAAACGGATGGGCGCCCAGAGTTTCGGAACTGGGCCACCTCGTGTGCCCTAAGAGGGCCTTCGCCTTCTTCATCTTTCCTTTGGGCAACTTCTCGTATATTTCGTCGACGAAGAGCCCCGCTTCCTTGAAGAACTCGACCTTCCCATCCGATATCCAGAGGAAGCCCGTCCCCGTATACCGCTTGAAAGCGCCTAAGTGCCTATCCCCGCGCTCGCAGTACCCCTTAGACCCCACGTAGTGCTCGAGGATCCTTAGGACTTTCTTGAGGAGGGAGAGATCCGCTGGCAGGATTCCCGCTATCCCGCACAAATCAGCTGGGATTCTTCGGCGTGAGGCCGAGCTTTGCCATGAGCCACTTCGCCCTGAACTCCGTAACTCCCGGTAGCTTCCTGCCGAAGGGGTCCCACAAGTCGAACTCCTTGGAAAGTTCTTCGGCGACGCACTTGGGGTCGAGCCCGCACTTAATGCACAACTGCCTCAACTCTTCCTCCGCCTTCACGAGTTGCTCCAGCGTTCGCAATATGGCGTCGGGGTTCACGCTCACGTAGTCCAAGTACACGGCAAGGAACTTGAGGAACTGCGGCAAGTCGCTGGGGGCTTGTCCGCAAATTCCTAGCTCCTTTGGATATCCCTTCTCCGGCGGAACGAGCCCTTCGGCGGGGCCGAGTATGCCGTACTTCTCGTAATTCTCGCGGTGGGCCGAATCCGCCAGGGTGGCGATGGCCATCCTCACGGCAGGTATGTCCTCGTTGAAGGGGAGGATGGGGGAGTCCCGGTCGGTCCCCGTGATGAGCTGCGTGTAGTCGTTCGTCCCGAAGGAGTAGCCGTCGCACCACGGGTTGAACAGGTACGGGACGAAGCCCAAGCTTGGGACCTCCGCCATGAATATCATTTTAGGAGGCTTCAAGCCAGCTTTTTCGAACTCTTTCTTGACGAGCTCCGTGACTTCCTTCGCCTCTTCCGGGTGGCGGATGAAGGGGAACATGGGGACGAGGTTCGTGAGTCCCTTCCTATGGCAACGGAGGAGGGCTTCGACCTCCATCATAAAGGCATCCTTGAACCTCGGGTTCAGGTACCTAGAAACTCCCCTCCAGCCCATCATGGGGTTCGCTTCCTTCGGCTCTAGGTCGATCCTGCGGGAGGAAACTTCGCCTCCGCACTTCGGGCACTTCTCATACGCCTTGAGGGCGATTCCCTTCCCGCACTTCGGGCACTCGAGCAAGTAGTAGGTCGCTCCGATGAGGGTCGCGTACTCGTTCGTCTTGAAGTCGGAGAACCTTATGATGACCTCCCTCGGGTAGAACGCCGCCGCGATCAAGCCCATTCCGAGGGTCAGTCGGTAAGTCCACTCCTCTTTCGGATCGGCTCCGGGCGGGAATTGCTCCTCGACTTCGGGAGCCCAGAAGCCGCCTTCTCGCTTGATCTTGCTCGCCTCGACGCAAAACATGGGGTGAACCCTTATCCACGCGGCTATGAACTCTTCCCTCGCTAGCCCGACTTTGCTCACGCCGGGGATGAGGGCGATGTGGAGGGCTTCCATGGGAGAACCGCAGTTGACGGCGACCTTCGTCCTAGGCCTCGGCACCTTCTCCAGCTCCCTGCGCTCGATCTTGTACTTGAGGGCTCCCCGGTAAATTCTGGCTTCCCCAGGAGTGCAGTCGAGCGTTACGGGCTCTTTGGCAATTACTTTAAAGAGTTCCCCTCCACAGCTCGGGCACGCGTCCGGAGGGCTTCCCTTCTCGAACTCGCCCACTTCCGCGTACTCGCACTTCGTGCACGCGACCCCCCAGTAGATGTCCTTGAGGTCGTCCAAACGATCCGAGAGCCCTTTCGTCCCCACGCTACAAGCGAGCCCTTCTTCGCGGCTGATGATGGCGGGGTGGCTCGTTCGGTTGCCCAACTCGGTGATGATCCCCGCGACCAAGTCCTGCTTCATGACGGGCTCCCAAGGCGGGCTCGTGATGGTCGTGTAGAGCATGGGCTTGACGCCCAGCTTCTCCTTCATGCGGACGAGGATCCTCTTCAGGAGCTCAATCCTCCTCGCGAGAACTTCCGTGGACAGGTCTCCGAAGAACAGGGGCATGAGGGGACCGCTTGAGATCTTCGTCCCAACGTTGAGCCCAACGCCCAAGAGGGAACCTTCTGGCGGGGTTTCTTCGAGGACGTAGGTCTCGATGACCGCTCTACTTTTGACGGCGTGGACTGTTTCGGGCCGCACCTGCAATAGGTAAAGCCTCCCCTTTTCCCAAGCGAACTCCACGTCGACGGGTTTTCCTTTCCCCACCGTGCGCTCCAAGTGTTCCACGGCGAGGGACACAAGCAAAGCGGCCATGTCGTCGGCTACCCTCGGGTTGACGGGGCCTTTGATCTCGACTTCCACGTTCTTGCGCTGGGAGGGATCCCACACGAGCTTTATTCGTTGGGGCTTAGGGGGCGGGTTTATGCCCAAGAGCTCGATAGGGCGCTCTACCTTCTTGCCGAAGACCTCGACAGCCTTCTTGCTCGTCTGCTTCACGGCGTAAATTTCGGCCGTTGGAACCTTCCCCTGAACGCCGAGCTCTCCCAAACCATACCACAGGGTCGATTTGACGATGTTCGTGTTCCCCGATTCCGTCTCGATGGAGAAGCCGACGCCACTCCACTCGCTGTCGACCATGAGTTGCAGGATGATCGAGAAAAGACCCCTCTCGCAGATCTCACGTTCACTAGGAAGGGAAAGACCCCTTTCCCTCAGCTTCTGCCGATAGTCCGTCACTCTGTCCCCGTAAACGGAAGCGAGGCATTCCAGCACCGCTCGTTTCACTTCTTCGAGGGTGAGGGGGACGTTGAGCAAGGTTTCGTACTGACCGGCGAAGCTCGCCGACGGGAGGTCTTCCGCCAAACCGCTCGACCTGACCGCTATCCTTATGGGCTCTTCCTTGCCCGCCTTCAGACCTTCTTCCCTCAGGATGGATATCGCGTCCTCTAGGGCTTTCTCCAGGTCCGCGGGGAATTCCAGCTTGGTAATTTTCTCCCTTATTTCCGCGAGCAGGTGCCCGACTTCTTTGCGTTCTTCTAGGGCTTTCTCGAGTTCTCGGACTTTTTCCGCGATGGAAGGATCGGAAGCGAGGAGCTTCCTGACGAAAGGCGGGCCTAGAACGACAGCAAACGGGACGTCGACGGGAAGTCCTTTCTCCTTTAAGTCCGCAATCGCCCGACAAATTTTCGCCAAACCAGCGCCTTTTGCCCCCGTAAACCTAGGATCTACGGCTTCCTCATCCCATATGGTGAGGAATAGCTTTTCGGCACCTTCCGTTCTCTCCGGAAACGCCTCCATATTCAAAGTGATGGGTCGAGGGGTTTTTAAGTGAAGCGAAGGGTTTTGAGGTAGCCGTATCTTCTTTAGTGAGCCAATGAGGGTACTCGTCCAAGGAGAGCCCGTTTACGATTGGATTACCCGGGACAAGGTGGGCATAATCCACGCCCCCGTGAGGGAGCGGGGAAAGATAGTCGCTTACGAAGTGAAGTACTTGGACGGTCCCATCGTTGAACATCCCATCGAACAGTTCGACCTAAGCACGGGGGACATTTTGCTTTTACCCTCTTGGGTTTTGGAGGCCAAGGAAGTGATTTCCCAAATGAAAAAAGGAGGAAATGTTCAGGAACTCATGGATAAAGCCCTGAAGACCATTAGAAAATTAGAAGAAGCAAGAAGCAAGCTTCTGGCAAGGAAAGAAGAAGAAAGAAGGCAATATATGAGGTTGCTAGCCGATAGGGAACTGGGGAGCATAAGCGAGCAATACTTCCGCATCCAATTGCAGAAATTGCGGGAGCTCAGGGAAATAACGGATTCGCAGCTCAAATTGTTGGACGAACTCGTCGAGGAATTGGACAGGAGGCTCACTTACCTCAAGCTTTCCTACATGACGGTTTAATAGAGCGACCGCTCCCCGAGCTTCCTGAGGACTTTCTCCTTCACCTTGATCCTCAGCACTTCTTCCTCGGTGGGGAGCTCCTCCTTCACTTTCTTCCTCCGGAGGGAGAAGCCGCATATTCCTTCCGGGAGGACAAGCCTGTGCGCCCTGCAGGAAGCGTACTGGCAGTCGGGTCCCTTGCACACGTCGCCGACGAGGGCGCACTCGACGTGGTCTCCCTTGAAGATCATCGCCCTTTGCGTGCACACGAAGAACCTGCACATGGGGAAGCACTTAACGGGCTTATCGGAATCTCTCGGGGGCTCCAGCCTGCGGAAGCGGGGGAACCTACGCCTTTCCAAGAGCGATAAAACTTCCGCGAGGGTTAATAAGTATTAATGCCCAACGAGGTACCGGTGGATGCTTTCGGCGGCTTTCTTGCCATCTCTTATCGCTTCCGCCACCGTCCCCCCGCCAGAGATGACATCCCCTCCCGCGTAAACTCCTTCCAAAGTAGTCCTCATACTATCGTCTACGATGATTCCTCCCCAATCGGCCACTCGAATGCCAGTCGTTCCCGAAAGAGCCCTCGTATCGGGCCTTTGACCTATGGCGATTACGACGGTGTCGCAGGGGATCTCGAACTCGGACCCTTCTATGGGAATGGGCCTTCTCCTTCCCGATTCGTCGGGAGGGCCTAAACGCATCCTGATGCACTCCATGGAGCTCACCCTTTTGACGCCCTTGAAGGAAACGGGGGAAGCGAGAAAGGAGAAATTCACGCCTTCCTCCTTCGCGTGTTCTATTTCCTCCCTCGACGCGGGCATTTCCGCCTCGCTACGACGATAAACGACCGTTACCTCGGAACCCAATCGCAAGGAAGACCTCGCCGCGTCCATGGCGGTACTCCCCCCTCCGACGACCAAAGTTTTCTCTCCGACATCGGGAGCTTCTGTCCGGGGGATGTAGCCCATTCTCGCCATGTTTAAGCGCCTGAGGAAGTCGTTGGCGAGGTAGATGCCCTCTAAGTCCGCTCCTGGGACTTTTAGGGTTTTGGGAACCCCAGCGCCCGTCCCCACGAAGACGGCGTCGTGCTCCTCCAACAGGGAATTTAGGGTGATGTCCTCCCCTACGACAACGCCCGTTTTTATGTCAACGCCCATCGCCTTGATGTAGGCAATTTCCTTGCGAAGAACGTCCTTTGGGAGGCGGAACTCCGGTATCCCGTAGAAGAGGACGCCTCCCGGCTCGGGCAGAGCTTCGTATATGACGACGTGGTGGCCTTTCTTGGCGAGTTCGAAGGCGACCGTTAGGCCCGCAGGACCGGAGCCAACGACCGCCACCGATTTCCCCGTAGTTTCCCGTTCGACAACCGGTTTACTTTCCAAAACCACGTCCGCCACGAACCTCTTCAACCCCCTTATGTTGACGGGGTCGCCTGCTTTTCCAAGTCGACAACGACTCGCACAGAACCTCTCGAAGGGGCAAACCCTGCCGCAAACAGCTGGAAGCACGTTTTCGTCCTTGAGCTTTTCCCCCGCTTCCTCGAACCTCCCTTCAGCTATGAGCTTGATGAAGCCCGGTATGTCGATCCCGATGGGGCAACCGGTTCTACAAGGGGCGTCCTTGCAT
>CAYNNH010000037.1:0-11055 GCA_964398605.1 uncultured Nitrososphaerota archaeon
ACAAATAATCTAGGAAATCGGCGAGGCGTAGGCTTTCCTTCCACGCTCGGTACTTCTCCAGTAATTCGCGTCCGACGCGCTTCCCTTCCGGATCCCCCGAGTCCAAGAGTTCCCTTATGTAATTAATCGGCTTTTTCCTCCTCAAATCCCCACCTCGCGAGCAACTTCTCCGTGTAGCCGCCTTTCGAATCCAAGTAATCGGCGATAAGCACGAACGTCATCCCGGCGATCCCCCTCAACAATAACTCCAGAGGGGTCGGCGATCCTACGAGCCAAGTGAAGCGGTCCGGGAGGGGCATGCCCGCCATGGGGAAGTAGAGCAGGTCTTCCCATCCCGTGTAAATGAGCCCCGCTCCGTAGCCCGCGAACCTCCAGTCCTTCGCGAGGATCGTTCCCAGAACGAGCACAACAGGCGTTAGGAATGCCCAAGTGGCGAGGTGATACACGCGAATGTAATCCCACGCGCCCGTTGGCCGGAAGATGCCCTCCACGATGAGCACGTCGAAGTACGTGATGCAAATCCAGAAGATGATGCCGCCGATCCTCGCCGTCCATTTCTCGATTCTCATACTCGGTATCATGCTCCCCTTTTTATGACGGAACCGTTAACGCAAATAAGACTCCGCGTAAGATGAACATGAGCCCCGGTGGTGTAGACCGGTTAGCATCGGCGGCTGTCGCCCGCCGGACGCGGGTTCGAGTCCCGCCCGGGGCGCTAATCTGGCAAATGAACTATATCGCCCAACATAGCTTCTAGTGTCGGCAATGGAAAACCCCTTGGAGTTCGTCAAGCAACACGTGTGCAACGAGAAACTCGTCAAGCACATGATCGCGGTGGCCGCCATCATGCGTTCCCTTGCCGAGAAATTCGGGGAAGATCCGGAGAAATGGTGGCTTACCGGCTTACTTCACGACGTTGATTTCGAGCGCACGAAGAACGACCCCTCGAGGCACGGCATAGTCTCGGCGGAGATGCTAAAAGGACTCGTCCCGGAGGACGTGCTTCGCGCCATCAAGGCTCACAACTTCGAATACACGGGGGTTACTCCTCAAAGCAAGATGGAAAAAGCCTTAATAGCGGCCGACGCCGTTTCCGGCCTTCTAGTGGCGTGCGCCCTCGTCATGCCCTCCAAGCGAATGGAAGAAGTGCGCCTCAAGACTGTCCTCAAGAAGTTCAAGGAGAGGAGCTTCGCTCCAACAGTCCGCAGGGATAGAATACTTTTCTGCGAGCAGATCGGGCTGAGCAAGGAGGAATTCTTGGAAATTGCCCTCGATTCTCTCAAGAAAGTGGCTAAGGAGCTGGGGTTGTAGCATGGAGAGGATAATCGAGAAAGTCAAGTCTCTCATAGGCCCCGAAGACCCCCACGGCTTAGCCCACGCGCTACGGGTCGAGAAAATATGCCTGAAATTATGCGAAGATTTCCCCGAAGTCGACGTGTATGCGCTACGCCTCGCCGCCTTGCTCCACGACATAGGTCGGTGTAAGGAGGGCGATCACGCGAAGGAAAGCTCTAGAATGGCGAGGCAGATCTTGGCTCAATCGGGGTTCTCTGCAGAACTCGTGGAGAAAGTGGCCAAGATAATCGAGGAACACAGCTTCAGCGGGGGGAGGAAACCCACCTCGCTAGAATCCATGATCCTCTCGGACGCAGACAAGCTGGACGCCATAGGAGCCGTGGGCATCGCCCGTTGCTTCATGCATTCCGGGAAGACGGGCAGAGGCCTCGAAGAATCTCTCGCCCACTTTGAGGAGAAGTTGCTGAAACTCAAGGACCTCATGTACACGGAGAAGGCGAGGAAAATCGCCGAGAAGAGACACGAATTCATGGTTAAGTTCCTCGACGAGCTACGTAAGGAAATTAATGGAGCTGACCTCTAAGCCCGTCGTTTGGGTGAAGGAAGAGGACCAGGTTCCCTTAGTGGGTTGCATAGCCTTCGGAATCATCGATCGCGGCACTAACTTGTTGCAGATACGTCCTTCCTCGCTCTGTCCATTGTCGTGCATATTTTGTTCCACCGACGCAGGTCCGAAGAGCAGGCACCGCCAAACCGAGTTCCTCGTGGAAGCCGACCTATTGGTAGAGCACGTTCGCCAAGTAATCAAGGCCAAAGGGGAGAAAGAAGTCGAAGCCCACCTAGACGGAGTGGGCGAGCCCACCACCCACCCCCGCATAATTGACATAGTCCAAGGTTTGTCGGAAATCCCCGAGGTGAAGGTGATCTCCATGCAGACCAACGCCGTTTTGCTCGACGAGCACAAAGTGGACGAGCTGGCCGACGCTGGCCTAACTCGCTTAAACATCTCCATCAACGCTTTGGATCCCGAGTTGGCGAAGAAGCTCGCGGGAACCGACGACTATGATCTCTCCAAAGTCCTACAAGTCACCGAGTACGCTTGCCAGCACGAGAAAGTGGATGTCCTAATCGCGCCAGTCCTCCTCCTTGGCCTCAACGAGCAGGAAATTCCCAAGATCGTGCGGTACGCCCTCAAGGTCGGAGCGGGGAAGCGCTTCCCTCCTTTGGGCATCCAGAAATACGAGAGGCACAAATACGGGAGGAAGCCTAAGGGGGTTCGCCATCAAAGTTGGCGAGAGTTCTTCGACCAACTAAGGGTTTGGGAATCCGAGTTCGGCGTGAAGCTCATCTTGAGCCCTCAAGATTTCGGGATACGCAAAACTCGCCCCCTGCCTTGTCCCTTCAAGAAGGGGGATGTGGTAAAAGCCGAGCTCGTCTACCCTGGCTGGCTGAAGAGAGAGGTCATCGCAGCGGGGAAAGGAAGGCTCATCACCGTGGTGGACTACGACGAGCCACTACGCAAAGGCGCGAGGAAAAGGTTGAAAATCGTCCACGTAAAGGACAACATGGCCCTAGCCGTGACCTACTGACTTCAGTTCGAGAAGCGCCTCCAGCAAGTCCTCGGCTTGAAAGCCCAGCACTTCCGTCTCTTTCAAACATTCTCGGATAACCCCCTTAAGCTCGCCTTCGCTTAGCTCCCGCCCTTTCAGAGCATTTTCCAACTTCCTGAGCGCATCCCTAGGCTCTAGGAAGAAGTCCCCCTCGATGGAAATATCCCTTATCCTCCTGTGTGCGATTTCGGCGACTACTCTGAGCAGCTTTCGCTTCTTCTTCACGACTTCGGCGACATACACGCCTCCCATTACCTTGACCTTCCCGAAGAGCTGGGGGTGCTCTTCTTCGTGCATGAACAACCAGCTCCTGGATTTGTGCTTAGGGAGCACGGCTTTCCGGTAAATCTCCTCTTCCTCGGGCAAGATGGCTCCCGGCTCGAGGTCGAGGCCTATGCGTTCGTAGCCCTCCAAAAGAGCTTCCTTTATCTCCCCAATGGGCGGCACGCAGCCCAACTCTTCCTTCAAGGACGTGAGCCAATCCCTCATCGACTTCGCGAGCTTGTCCCTGAATTTCTCGTCTGGGACTTTCAGCACGCGGACCATCTCGTCGTAATCCAGATCCATTATGATGTTGCCGACGAGAATTACCGTATCCCCGACTTCGCCCACGCCGTTTCCCGATATCTTGCGTCCCCTCGCCACGACATCGTTCACCGGCTTGTACTCTGCGTCGACCCCCAGCTTTCTGTACGCGTGGACGGTCGCGAAAAGGAATTTCCTGAAAAGTTCGTCCAACTTCCGGGGGATCTCCGGCGAGTCCTTCCTAGCTATTACTTGGTAGAAGAGCTGGTTATGGTCGAGGTAACAAGCCCCTCCCCCTTGGATTCTCCTTATCACGGGCAATCCTTTTCGGGCGCAGTAATCCAAGTCGACGGCTCTGGAAACGGCTTGGAAATAGCCAATGCACACGTAGGGTTTCTGAGGGCGGCACAGGATAACCGTGTTGGGAGCTAATCCCTCGCTCACCGCTTCTCCAACGGCCTCGTAAAAAGTCTGAGCCCTATACGGATCCACTGATCCTAGGTCAAGGAGCCTCCACAACTTCCTTGTAGAGGTTCAGGGGGTTCAGCGTCAGCCTAGTCTTCCGCTTCCCGAGAATCTCTCCCGCTGTCCTCGCTTCCAGGACTATAGTGAGGAAGAAGTACGAGAGCCCCTTCCAAGGCCCCCATCGCTCGTTGGCGAATTCCTCTACTTCCTTCTTAGTAAAGGCTCTTTCTCCGTATCCGTAGAGCGGAGGCAATATCTTCATGAGCCACCTATCGGTCGGCAACAAATTGTAATCCCTCCTCCTGAGCAAGACAGCGAGCTTCGCGGAGTAATCTCCAACTCCCTTTATTTGCTCCAACTCCTCAATGAGCTTCTGGGACGATGATCGCTCCCAAGATTCGTCGTAGGTTCTGGCGATCTCCAGCAAAATCTTCCACCGGTAGCCCAACCCGCACTTCTTCAGCATTTCTTTCTTCCTGAGCACTTGCTTAGGCGTGGGGGATAACAGCGTGATCTTCCTCCCGACGCGAACCTTCTTGCCCAAGGAAGCGTAGAAAGACCTTATCATCCTCCACCCTTGGTAGAAGCTTGTGTTCTGGTTGAGCACGGCCACGACGAGCGAAGACCAGAGAGAAGGCCACGCCCTCATCCTCATCCCGTGGTACTTCGTCGCGAGAACGCTTAGGATAGGGTCCTTTTTTATTCGGGCGTAGTAGGGCTTTAGGTCCTCCTCAGCCCCTAAAATATGCTTAACCTCCTCTTCCACGCCCTCGGCTTCGCCGTAAATAACGCAACGGATTTTCCCCTTCGACCAAGAAGCGGATACGACGGATCCCTCGAGCGGTATCAACAGCTCCTTCCCGTCGTAGTACCAGCCGAAGGAGTAGGCGCTCGACGTGAGGTGGAAGTCGTACGGCTCGACCACCTCCAGCTCGAACTCGCCGCGCCGCCTAAACTCACTCATAGACGGGTATCCTGTCTATGAGGCGCGCCGAGTAAGCGACCAATTCGAGCAAGTCGTATACGGTTCCGAAGGAAACCGCCCTTATATTGTGGAAGCACGTGGGGCATTCCGTCACTATCCCGTCCGCCCCGAGCTTCTCGCTTTCCTCGACAACAGCTTCCGCTACCTTGTCCCTTATCTCCGTGAACGGCACCCGTATAGGCCCTCCGCAACACCTCGCCCTTTCCCGAGTCCTAGTTCCTTCGATCAGGCGCAACCCCGGTATTGAGGACAAGATTTCCCTAGGAAGGTCGAACATCTTCGCGTACCTCCCCATATGGCAAGAATCGTGGAGGAACACGGTAGCGTTTACCTCCCTTTCGAGTTTTATGACGCCTTTTTCGATTCCCTCCTTCACTTTTTCCACCAAGTGAACGACGTTCTCCATGCCGTAAAGGTCTTTGAAAGCGTGGTAGCACATGGGACAGACCACGATTACCTCGTCGTACCCCTCCACGATTTTCGAACACTCCCCAGAAGCCCGCTCGAACTCCTCTTCCATGCCTAACATCTCCAAGAAACCAGCGCAACACTTCTCGCGCTTGAGGTCGTACTCCACGTGGAGGGCATCTAACAGGGCCATGGCTATTCTCCCGAACTCCTCATACTGGTACCTCACCGTACAACCCAAGTAGAGGAGAGTTTTCGCCCTTCTTTCGCGCACGGGGAACGCGTCTTCTTCTTTCCCGAAGATGTTCCCCTTCTCGAGTATGGCCTTCGCGAGCTCCTCGTATTCCGGATAGATCTCCAATCCTTGCCGTATGACGAGTTTCCTTCCCCACAAGATGAGTTCGGTCACGGGGACTCCTGCTGGACAAATTTCCTCGCATGCCTTACAGAGCGTACAAGCGAATATCCTTTCCACGTAGCTCTTGAGCCACTCCGGCTTCAGCGACCCTTCCTTAAAAGCGCGGATGAGGAGTATCCTTCCTCGCGCGTTCCACGACTCGTTCATCAAGCCCTCGAAAACTGGGCAGAGAGCCCTGCAGTAGCCGCACCTCAGACATCTAACGAGCTCCGTTTCTAGGTCGATTTCCCTCATACGAGCTTGAACCTCTCCCTTACTTCCTTCTCCGCCCACTCCTTGAGCCCTTCTCCATGGTGCAATTCCTCAATGGGCAGAGCTTCCTCCAGTTCTACGACGACCATCCAACCCTCGCCGTAAGGATCTTGATTCACGAGATACGGCTCTCTCTTCAGCTTCTCGTTGACTTCGATCACCCTGCCCGCGACAGGGGACTTGAGGGACCCCACCCATTTGGCGCTCTCGAGGATGGCAAAGGGCTTCCCCTTCTCCAATCTGCTCCCCACGGGTCTCAGCTTCACCCGAACCACTTCCCTTATCGCCTTCGCTCCTATGGAATCCAGACCCATGCGGACCTTCCCGCCCTCGACGCGCACCCAGACGTGATCGTCCGTGTAATATAACTCGTCGGGAAGCTCGAAGCCGAGAACTTCCATCCGCATGTTATCCTTCAAGCATTAAAGCGGTTACGTGGTGAAATACTGAGGCCCCGTAGCTCAGCCAGGATAGAGCAACGGCCTCCTAAGCCGGGGGTCGGGGGTTCAAATCCCCCCGGGGCCGCTTATCGCGACATTGATTTGTCCGCCCTTTTAGGGATAAGATGAAGGAGGTCGAAGCCGACGTTTGTTTCCGGCTATTACACCCGAAGCTCATCGCCCTCGTAACGTCTTGCGACAAAAAGGGGAAACCCAACGTCATGACGGTCGCTTGGATCACCCCAGCACAAGACGAGCCCCCTGTCGTGGCTTTCTCCGTTGGGAAAGATTCCCTAACTTATCGCAATTTGCTAGAAACGAAAGAATTCGTCGTCAATATCCCCAGCATAGGCATGCTTTCGGCCGTTTGGGTATGCGGGACGAAGAGCGGCAAGAAAGTCGATAAGTTCAGGGCGTCAGGACTGAAGGCTTCCAAGTCGAAGTCGGTCCGTCCTCCAAGGGTGGAGGGTTGCGTCGCCTACCTAGAATGTCGCCTTCTTAAGTGCGTCGAGCTGGAGGAATCGGCGCTCATCTTGGGCAAGGTCTTGCGGGCGGAAGTTTCGGAAGAGCTCTTCGACGCTAAGAAGTCGATATATGACGCGAAGAAGTTCAAGCCCATCTTACACCTAGGAGGGAGGTACTTCACCACGACCTCGGGGATCCTCCGCAGAGCGTGATGCGGGGGGTGGGATTCGAACCCACGAAGGGCCTACGCCCACGGGATTTCTCATACGGGATCTTAAGTCCCGCCCCTTAGTCCCCTCGGGCACCCCCGCATTAAGAATACGCCTCCTTCACTTATATCGAGGCTACGACCTGAGCCAGCACGCCGGGGGTGGGATTCGAACCCACGGAGGCCGTACGGCCCACGGGCTCTCAAGGCCCGCGCGTTCGTCCACTCCGCCACCCCGGCTCATAAACTGATGATTGCGTCCATAAAACAATCACTTGACGAAGAACACGATGATTGAGGCCTCTAATAAGGCGGAAACTATCAGTATTAGGGCTATGGGCACGTAGCACAACATCAGCTCTTTGAAGGAGAGCCTAACTCCCTCTCTCCTTCCAACGCCTTCCGAGTGGATCCAAGAAGGCTTTAAAGCGGAGAGAAACACATCAATTCCCGCTACGCAAGCTACGGAATACGCTCCGAATTCCAAAAGGATAACAGGCATTGCTAAGGCGAGAAGAATTCCCCATTCCAGAGACGTGGGGGCGTAAACGAGACCCGTTAGGAACGCTTGGTATCCCATGAAAGCCAGCGAGATCCCGCATAACATGCCCAAGAGGGTTGAGGCGAGGAGGGCTGCTATTAGGAGGTTATTGATGAAGATGGCGGCGGCGAGCAACAAGAGGTTCCTTTGCCTCAAGGCTTCGTCGAGCAGACTGTAAAAGGGATTTTGCTTGATCGATTGCCTCGTTTGTTGCACGCATTCTGCTTTCCTTTCCGGATACGAGATACCGTATGCCATTCCCGCGCACAGCAGGGCCATGAACAGGATGAAAACGGCGAGTATCCTTCGCCACTTCTTCCTGATGACCGCCACCAGCTGTTCCATCATCCCTTCGTAACGAGCTTCTTGAGGAGGGGCACTCCTCCCGCGAAACCCCTTGCTATGAGGAGGTCCCCGTCCTCTATGGGTGTGTCGCCCCTCGGGTTGAAGAGCCAGTGATCTCCGCGCTTTATGGCTATTATCCTCATTCCCGTTTCGTCCTGAACCCTGAGCTCTCCGAGGGTTTTCCCGTCAAGGGGGGATCCCCTTTCCACCCTAAAGCACTCAATAACCTCTTCCGACTCTTTGAGGGCAGCCTCGTAAACCCCGTGGGGTTTCAAGCCCCTCACTACCAAATCCGCCATTCGCGTTGCCGCGTCCGCTATTCTCTCGCTCGCCTCCAAAAGCCTCAAGAGTCCTACGGCCTTCCTTTCGTCTTTTTCCTCCATGGCGACCCTTATGATCAACTTCTGGGCCTTTTCGTATATCTGGTCCATTTGCTCCTCGAGGGACAATACTTGCTGGGCGATCTCCGCGTTATTGAGGAGAAGCGCCGAGTAAGCTAGATCCACCATGAGCGAAACGACGTCTTTGGCGTCTACGAGCAATTTCATCAGGCTTTGATAGCTCATACGAACTCCCCTTTGGCTAATTCCTTCACTTTAACTTCCTCGGTTCTGGGAGCCTCCACGATGAGGCAATCCCCTTCGCGGAGGACGAAGTCGTCCTCGGGGCCGAGGAACCACCTCCTTTGCCTCTTAACCGCTATCACGTTCGCCCCCCAATCCAACTCGCCTAGGTTCTTCCCGACGAGGGGGGAGTCGTCTTTTATGACGACGCAGAAGAGCCTCTCCGCCGTCTTCTCTAGGAGCTCCCCGGCTGGAGGTATGGTCTTCGAGAGAACAAGCTTCGCTATGTCCGCCGAAGCCTCCCCTATCTCCCTCGCGCTATACGCCACGCTCAAGAGGGGTATGAGCGACTTCGCCGACTCTAGGTCGTCCGCCGCCATGAGCACTCCAAGTTGCAGCTCCCGGTAAAGCTCCCCTATGTCTTCTTCGATCTCGAGGACTTTCTCGGCTAGCTCGACATCGCCCGTGAGGAGGGAGGAATAAGCGAGGTCTATGGCGAAGGACGAAAGATCCTTGAGCTCTCTAAGCACTTCTCGAACGGGTCTAATTTTCTCCATGCGTTCAAGAATGGAACGTTCTTTCCTTAAATGTCATATGTCAAGCACGAACTTTACGGTCGCCCTTCCCTCCTTTTCTTCGATTTCCATGAGGGAATACGTCACCGCCTTCACTTCGGTCCTCGACGGGTGCTTCTGAGGGTCGAACTCCTCCCCCCACGCTTTCCCCTTGAGGCGGTATCCCTCGTCCGTTTTTTCTATGCTGACCTTGAACTTCGAGTATACCATGTTCTTGGCGCCGTAGCGGTAGAGCAATTCTGAGAGCCACTCCATGAGCAGGGCTTCCTTATCTTCGCCTTCTACTTCCACGTCTTCCTCCACCCTCGCCTCCACCTTGCTGGTATCCGTCATGACTTCGAACATCGCCTTGGCGGCATACTCGAAAGCCTCTTCGAGATTTTTCCCGTACGCCTCGATGTACGCCTCCGAGATGTGCTCTAGGAACCTGAACCCTCCCTCGGCCATCTTAAGTCTGAGGGCTTTCCCTATTTAAAAGGGAAAGCGTGAATATGAGATGGTCACGCTCAACCGCATAGGGGATTATACGTGGGAGATTCCGCTGAGCTACGATAGGCGCATGAAGGTCCCCGGCAGGATATACGCCAGCGAACGCCTCCTAAGCAAAATGAAAGCCGACTTGACGCTACAACAATGCGCCAACGTCGCCCAGTTGCCTGGGATATACAAGTACTCGATAACCCTGCCCGATGGACATCAAGGTTACGGATTTCCCATAGGCGGAGTGGCTGCTTTCGACGCTAACGAGGGGATAATAAGCCCCGGAGGAGTGGGCTACGACATAAACTGCGGCGTACGCCTCATCAGAACCAACCTGACCTATGACGACATCAAGGACAAGTTGCCCCGCTTGGTAGACACGATTTTCCGCTTGGTTCCCTGCGGGGTTGGACGTCACGGCAAGATAAGCCTCAGCTACGGGGAACTGGAGAGAGTCCTCGTCGAAGGAGTCAAGTGGGCGGTGGACCACGGGTACGGGTGGGAAAAGGACATGGAGCACATAGAAGAGCGCGGTTGCTTAGAAGGAGCAGATCCCGACGCCGTTTCTACGAGGGCGAAGAGCAGAGGCGCCCCCCAATTGGGGACTTTGGGCGCCGGGAACCACTTCCTCGAAATCGCCGTGGTGGACAAGATATACGACCCCGAAACGGCGAAAGTCATGGGGATACGCCAAGAAGGACAGGTCGTCGTCTGGATACACACGGGGAGCAGAGGTTTCGGCCACCAAGTCGCCAGCGATTACATAAGGATCATGGAGCGGGCTATACGGAAGTACGGCATAAGAATACCCGACAGGGAGCTTTGTTGCGCTCCCTTCACGAGCAGGGAAGCCGAACAATACATGGCTGCCATGGCGTGTGCCGTCAACTTCGCGTTCGTCAATAGGCAGATGATCACCCACTGGACGAGGGAAGCGTTCGAGAGGGTTTTAGGCACGTCCGCCGAGGATCTCGACATGCACATCGTCTACGGGGTCTGCCACAACGTTGCGAAGGTGGAGTATCACTACATCGACGGGATACGCAGGAAAGTCGTCGTTCACAGGAAAGGGGCGACGAGGGCTTTCCCCCCCGAGCACCCCGACATACCCGCAGACTACCGGGCCATAGGGCAACCCGTCCTCGTGGTGGGTTCCATGGGGACGGCTAGCTACGTGCTTGTTGGAACGAAAGAGGGAGAGGAACTCACTTTCTCGAGCGCCACTCACGGGGCTGGCAGAACCGCGTCGAGAGCGAGGGCTGTGCGGATGTATCGGGCGTCCGATGTGGAGAGGTCTCTAGCCTCCAAGGGCATATACATACGGGCAGCTTCTAAGCGAGTCGTCGCCGAGGAAGCTCCCCAAGCGTACAAGGACATAGACGAAGTCGTTCGGGTAACCGACGCGGTCGGTTTTGCGAGAAAGATCGTGAGGACGGTGCCCAAAGGAGTCTGCAAAGGCTAAAAGATCCCTATTTTCTC
>CAYNNH010000038.1:0-10910 GCA_964398605.1 uncultured Nitrososphaerota archaeon
CCAAGAACGAGAGGATGGCTTTCTGCAGAGGGCGGTGTTCCCAGTAAATCAGCGGGCGTATAGGTATCTCACCACCGCTCACGACGTGGTTAAGCTGTACGCAACACGATAAATCGTCGAAAATAGGATCGACCAGCCTTTCCAAGGCGAACACGTAACCCCTTATCCTCTTGTTGGACGGGTAAGCGGTCAGTTGCACGTACTGACGGGTGAAAAGCCTTTCTGATGTGATGATGTTCCTCCTAACTCCTTCGACGTAGGGACCCGCCCTTTTCTCCTTCGAGGGTCTCATGGTCCTGAAGCAACTGTCGTATTCTACAGTCGCCCAAGGAACCTCGAGTTCCTCGTATTTGATGACGGAAACCATTTGCAGTGCCATGCGATCACTGTTCGCCACCTCGAGCAACTTGAAAGCTTCGTGCTCTTTGAGGCTAGTTTTCACGAATCCCGCCCTTATACAAATGGGTATGAACTGCCGAAGAAAATCGGTGGCGCTCGTATCCTTGACGATCCCTATCAAGAGCCTCCGCTTCTCCCAGCACGCTTCGATCGTCATGTACATGGCGTACAAGGTCAAGAGCTTCAGATCTTGGACGGTTATTTGACGCTCTTCTTCCCTTTCTTTGTATGTCTTCTCGCCGAAAACGGCGTATTTATCTTTGACGACCATGGATCCTTCCTCGAAGATGAGCCTCGCGAAGTACTCGACCAGCTCCTTGATGGTGCCCCAAGGCCTTTCTCCTAAGGCTTCCCTATTGATGGATAGCCAACCCCCGGACCACACCATCAGCGCTTTGTCCTGGTAAGGGTTCTCGCCTTTCTGAATCGAGTACTTGGGCAAGCCCTCCTCCTCTTTCCCGCTACGGTAAATGCGTTCGTGGCTTAACCAAGGGTAACGTTCCACGAGTTCGTCCACGAATTCCTTCGCTTTAACCTCTCCCCTTTTCTCGAGCTCGTAAGCCATCCGGTAGAACGTGTAAATCCCTCTGAAAGGAGGGAGTCCCAACTCCTCGTTCACGAAGTGAAATCTTCCGTAGTCGATAAGGGGCGTCGTAATGGGCTGATCATCCAATATCAAGCCGTAAAGGGCGCCCTTCTTCCAAGCGGATTTATAAAGCGTGTGCGAAATCAGGTGGGAAAGATCGCCCGAGAGGGAGCGATCCATGAGGATGATCTTGGAATTCCCCTCGGAAGCTTCCTTGTAAGCGAGATACCATTCGGCGAAGTGCATAATCGCGCTGGGTATTGCGGAATTATCGATCAGTTCCTCGTCCGTTAACGGAGCGGTTTCCAGGTTCTGGATTTCCTCGCCTTCGAACCTCGTTTGTTCGCTTTCCAAGATCCTGTAAACGAGCATGGGAACGCACGAAGAAACGACCTTTGCCGCCCTCGGCTTTATGTCATACTCGATAACGGGAATGCCTTCCTCTGCTTCCTTGACCTTTGCCCTCACCGCCGAAGCTCCACCGTAAAAAGCGACCAGCTCTAGGAAGTCCTTCGAGAAGCAACTACCATCTATGGCGGAGACCTCAAATTCCTTCCCTATCGGGGAGAGATCCGCTTTTCCTAAGGGAGCAACTAGCTTCGACAATAACTCGTCGTAAAGTTCGCTCAACACCCCTTTGCTGGACGAAATCCGTTCCACCTCCCTCCTCGCCGCTTCCTCGAGCTTTTCGATAATGGGAGGAACCCTCGACATTCTTTTGCTAAACCTACATGCACTTTAAGCACTCACTAAGGAATGAGTGACGGGTCCGGGACCGGGCAAGGTCATCGTGGAAGCATCGGTTTTCCTCGAAACAACGAAAGGAGACAGGATAAGTATCCCCGCTGAAGTCTACATCCATGCGAAGGGCTTCTCTCGGGCTAGGGTCACCCACTTAGACATCGAACACGAGTGGTTGCAGAGATTGGTCCCTCCCAAGCGCGGGGTCTTCGCTTGGATTTGGGGCGTGCGAGGGGGCATAAAAGTGTACATCCGGGGGAAAATCCCTTTGGGCGAATCCGAAGTCGACGTAAAAGCCCTGTGCGTAATGTCTCCTTTGCTGAACAAAGTCCTTGCCGTTGGAGAACGCACTAGGACTTGGGTTGGCGGGAAGTTCGGCGGAATTTACATAGGCTTCAGGAAGAGGCACATCGAACGGCTCGAAAGAGTGCTGAGAGAAGACCTCAAGTTCCAATTCTAAACAACCTCATTAACGAGGACGCTCAATAGCTAAGTGCGGAAGGTAGGCATCATAGGTTGCGGGGCGATAGGAACCGTTTTGTCGAGAGCGATCGACGATGGATTGGTGAAGTGCGAACTAGTCGCCCTTTACGACCGCAGCGTCGAGAAAGCGAGGAAATTGGCTTCTTCCCTCAAGAACCAGCATCCGAAAGTGGCGGAGTCCTTTGAGGACTTCCTAAAGGCCGACATGGACCTCGTCGTGGAAGCCGCCTCGCAAGAGGCCGTGCACCAGTACGGGGAAGCTATTCTGTCGAGGGGCATAGACCTCATGGTTATGAGCGTCGGCGCCCTCCTCGACGACGAGCTGCGAAATCGCCTTTTGTCCTTAGCGAAGAAGCACGGACGCACAATATACGCGCCCACCGGCGCCATCGGGGCTTTGGATGTTCTCAGAGCCGCTAGGCTTAGGCCTTTGCAAGAAGTCGTCCTCGTGACGAGGAAGCCCCCGGAAGCCCTCGAAGGAGTCGCCTACTTGGAAGAGAGGGGGATCGACGTCCACAAAATAGTTTCGCCAACCGTCGTGTACGAAGGCCCCGCTAGGGAGGCTGTCAAGCTTTTCCCGAAGAACGTGAACATAGCCGCCGCCCTCAGCCTATCGTCGTTGGGCCCCGATGGCGTAAAAGTGCAAATCATCGTCGATCCCTCCATACGCCGAAACGTCCACGAAGTAATCGCCCGAGGGGAGTTCGGCGAAATGCACATCATTATGAAGAACGTCCCGAGCCCCACCAACCCCAAGACGAGCTACGTGGCAGCTTTATCCGCCATAGCTCTCCTGAAGAGGATTTGCGAGCCCGTTTTCTTAAGCGTGGGAACCTAATAGGTCGCCCGTTTTTAATCTGATGGAAGAAGAATTCGAGGAGTTCGTCTTCCAAGAAACCGTATACCCGCTCATCTACCAGACCCTGCAATCGGATTATGCGAAGCAAATGGCGGAAGAAACCGTGAAGACTATATCCGCTTACTACGAATTCGTAGAATCGCTCAAGGAGCATTTGGACGGCGTAAAGGCGGGGCACGTGGAAAAATCCCTTAATGAGGCTTACTCCACTAAGGCCATAGGCGTGGACGCTGGCTTCAATGGAAAGGATTGCTATTTCGCGTACATTCCTATTTACGCCGCCATAGCCGTGTACTGCGAAGGATTCTCAATTCTCGACAGGCCTATTGTCCGATATCCTTCGCGACCCTCGCCCATTTTTCAGCCCGAGCCCGACATCGAGGAAAGCTTGTTGCACTTGGAATCGCAGTACCGCGTAGCCCTCGACGCCCTTAAGGAGTGGGAAGATGCTCAAATAATCATGTTCGACGGCCCTCTCGTCCCCTACAGGCCTTATTTGAAACTCACTCGCACGTACAAGAACCTCTTGCGTATGTGCGCCTACCTCATCCGGGTTTGCGAAGAAAATGGGATCTTCCTCGTCGGCGTCGTCAAACGCACAAGGACTCGGAAGATATCCCGCTTCTTCCCCGTTTGCTTCAAATGCGAGAAGAGGAACAACTGCCCCTACTATTTGGACGGTAGAATAGGCACTTTGTTGAAGAACTGCGAAACGTACAGGTCCTTCGCCGAGAAATTGGCTCCGATGCTTTGCTCTAGGTTTTGCGAGCACTTCGATGCGGAATCCAAGTCCTGCAAACTGGGCCGCAAGGTAGAAGATTGCAAGGAATTCGCTTCAATCATCGCTAGGCACGGCTTTTACGGACTCGGAAGGGATGCTGCTTTACTCGCTCCTTTCTTAGAAGCCGGCGACTTCACGGTGGACTGGCTACGAAGGGAAGACAGGGGCTTGAGGGAAGTGCTCTCTGCTTCCTTCGAACAGAAGGACACCGAGCTAAGGCAAGAGATCGAGAGCGTCCATTCTTTCTACTTCAAGTGCAAGTTCTTCCCCTTCAGAATAGAAATCCCCGATTACTGCTTCGATAAGCGGGAAAAGATTCTCTCCGTCCTCTACGCGTACTCGGAGAAGTTCCCCATACCTTACCCCATATACGAGGCGGATGCCTTGACTAAGATAACCAATTTCGTTTCCGACGAATGCTACCTCGCCTTTAGGCGGGAAGCTTTCAAGGCCATGCTCAAACACCCCAAGCTGAAAGACGCGCCTTTCAGGAAGTTGCTCGAGCTGATGTACGGGGGGCGCTTGGGCACTTGGATTAAGAAATTGCCGAGGGAGAAAGAACTGGAGGGGAAGTTGCTATGAAGAGCGTGGGTTTCGTCCTAAGCCGGTCGAGCCAAGACCTAGTTTACTTGGTGGTGAAGGCGAACTACAAGGAGGAAGTCAAGAGAGGCACGTACTGCTTCCTGCTGAGGAAAGAAGGCGAGAAGGAGGTCAAGGTGCTGTTGCGCGTGTACAAAACCATCCACTACAACCCGTCCTTGGAAATAGGGAGGCCAGGAGTTTTGGTTTGTCGGGACGCGGACGAGTTGGAGATCCCCGAAATACGCATGGGGCGGTACTCGGAGTTCATCTTGGGCTACGCGGAACCCCTCGGCTATTTCGACGAATCGGGGAAATGGAGGGGGATGGACTTCACTCCTGAAGCCGGAACGCCCGTTTATTTGCCCGATCCCGGGGAACTTTCGGATTACTTCTTGGCCGAACGCGAAGCCTTTTCCATATCCGTGGGGAGGGCTTCGGGCACTTCTATGGAGGCCTACCTAGTGGTCGACCGCCTCGTGACCAATCACGCCTTCATATGCGGCATGACCCGTAGCGGGAAGAGCACCTTCGTCGCGAACTTCGTCAGGCAACTCTTAACGGAGGGCGAGAAAAAGGGCATCGTCCCTAGGGTAATCCTCTTCGACCGCAGAGGGGAGTACGTCGTCCCCCTCCAAACGCTCGGAGATCGAGTTCGCGTAAAGCCTTACACGGCTTTCCTGCCTAGGATAGACCAGCTGGACCTCGACGCCATCATTCGGAGGTTAAACCTCGATCCTTCTCGATACCCCGACCGCTTATTCGTCCGCAAACTACGGGAGAGATTGGTAGAGCTTTCTGCTCGCCGAGAAACCATCACTTTTGACGAGATTTGTTCCATCGCGGAGGAGATAGCCAACGAACTTCAGTCGAAGTTCAAGAGGACGGACATGGCCGTACGCGCAGATTACGTGCGGGAATACGGATCCTTTTTGGAGAAGCACTTCCGCGAGCCCGAGGATCCCATAAACATTCTTAGGGAAGCGCCCGTCCTGCTAATCGACTTTTCCATAGATACTCTCCTAGAGGACCAGCAACAAGCAGCTAGGTACGTCGTGGAAAGAGCCGTTTCGTACGGCATCGAAACTCAGGGTCGCTTTCCCGTCCTTCTAATCATCGAGGAAGCTCAGTACTACGTGCCGGAGCGGGGGATGTTTAAGGTAGGGGATCCCTACGGGACGGGAGTCGCGCGGGCGATCGTCGAAGGAATGAGCCAAGCCGGTGGCTACAACGTGGGCTTCATCCTCATGAGCCAGCGCCCCGCTTACGTCAGCAAGAGCGCCATCTCCCAGTGCGGAACCGTGATATCTTTCCGACTAGCTAACGAAAACGACCAAGACACGCTCTCCAGATACACCGAATACGGAGGGAAAGCTCTCAAGCAAATCTTAGCTGGCTTATCAACGCACGAAGCCCTCATGTGGGGAGTCGCCCTGCCAACTCCTTTCCCCTTACTGGTCGAGACTTTGACGGAAATCTACCCCCAGAAAGCCGTAATGCGACCTTCGGAGGCGTGGAGGAAACTTGGAGGCGGCTGAGCTCCGGAAAGCCTTGGAGAAATTCTACTGGGCGTGCATGGATGGCGACCCCGTGGAGGCGTACAAGGCGATCGATTACGTTTTCTCCGTCGGAGGAGGCCTCAACGACATCAAAGAATCCGTCCGTTGCGTGGCGGAGGAACTGTTCAAGATGTACGAGGAAGAGCTCTGGAAGCGGGGACCGAAGTCCGCCAAGGTGCGTTGCTTCCCCGTTATAGATGCTCTCCTCTACGCCATCAAGTCCGTCATGCCCAAAGTGAAGAGCAGGGACGTGTGGGTGGTGGTTGCCAGCACATCGCCCGACTACTTGCGCAAGGACGCCCTAAAGGCCCTCTTACTCCTTGACGGGTACGAGGTGATCGACGCCGGAGTGGAGGTGAATCCCGTCAAACTCGTCAAATTGGTGCGGAAGGTGAAGCCGGACTTCGTCGTCTTGTTCTCCCCAAATCCGAAGGAGGACACGGTGGCCAAGGACGTGGTCTTCATGCTGAAGACTTTCGCCCGCGAGAAAGCGAAAATAATCTGCGCTGGCTCCAAGTCGGATTTGAACGAAATAATAAGCTCCCTCAAGCCATGACGGTTCCCGTTTACTTCGCGGAAGAACCGGAGAAAATCCCCGAACTCCTGCGGAAAATAGGCATTGAAGAGCTTAGCGGACTGAGAGTCCCCGTCAAGCTCCACATGGGCGAGCGGGGCAATGTCCACTACCTCAAGCCTCCCCTCGTGAAAATCGTCCTAGACTCTCTTAAGTCCGTTGGGGCCGATCCCTTCCTCTACGACACGGTAGTCGCCTATCCCGGTCCCCGCTCGACGAAGGAGGGGTATTTGGAAGTCGCAAAGGAGCACGGCTTCCTCGACTTGGGGTACGATGTCATCATAGGAAACGAGGGCATCGTCGTGGAAGAACGGGGGTTCTCCTTCGAAGTAGCGAGGGAAATCGCCGAGTCCACCCACGTGTTCGTCCTGAGCCACGTGAAAGGGCATTTATGCGCCGGCTTTGGAGGGGCCATCAAGAACCTCGGCATGGGGGGAGTTTCCGCGAAGAGCAAGAGCGACATACACTCTTGGAGCTACCCCAACCACGAACCTTCGAAGTGCACGCTCTGCGGGGTGTGCGCCGAGGTTTGTCCTTTCGGCGCGATAACCGTGGATGGAGGGTGGCGCAGGGATCCCGCGAAGTGCTGGGGTTGCGGCATATGCACCACCGTGTGCCCAACGGGCGCCCTTACTTGCAAGCTCGAGCTGAGGAAGGGACTCGCCTTATCGGCCTATTGTGTGATGAAGGGGAGGAAGGGCTATTATCTGAATTGCCTCGTGGAGATCTCGAGGACTTGCGATTGCGATCCTAGCGAAAGCGAGATCATCTGCCCGGACATAGGTTTCCTCGCCTCTAGGGATCCCGTCGCCGTCGATAAAGCCTCCCTCGACCTCGTAAACGAGAGGGTTCCTGACGCGTTCAAGAAAGCGACGGGCATCGATCCCTACGAGCAAGTCCGTTACGGGGAAGCCATAGGCCTTGGCAGCACCAACTACCGCCTAGAAAGGATAACTTGATCAAGGGCTACCGCCTCAAACTCCTTTCGATCGACCTATCCTCCAAATCCGTTAAGCCCGTGGAACTATCGCCCTCCCTCGTTAAATCCGAAATAGGCGGGAAGGGGATCGCCTCCCACTTCATCGCTCAACTTGTGGACCCGAAAATCGACCCTCTGTCCCCCGAGAACGCGATCGTTTGGTCGACGGGGCCGCTGAACGGGACGCCTTTCCCGGGGGCTAGCAAGACTTGCATGGCGTTCAAATCCCCCCTAACCGGAGGATGGGGGGAGAGCTACTGCGGAGGGACGTTCTCTACCTCCATCAAGCTCGCTGGCTTCGACGCCATAATAGTCAAGGGAAAGTCTAGGGAGCCCTGCTTCATACGGATCGACAACGGGGAAGTTCGCATCGAGAACGCATCGCACCTATGGGGCTTGGACTGCTACGAAACTCAGCGAGAATTGCGCAAAGACCTCGGCGACGATTATTCGATCATTTCCATCGGCCCCGCTGGCGAAAATCTCGTCCGCTTCGCTTCCGTTGACCACGACTTCGGGAGGGAGTTCGGGAGGTGCGGCTCGGGCGCCGTGATGGGCTCTAAATTGCTCAAAGCGGTGGCCGTTCGCGGGGATAAAGACGTGGTGGTCCACGACCCCAACGCTCTGTGGGCGTTGTCGGAAGAAATCGCCAGAACCGCCCAAGAGAGATTGGCCAAGCTCGCGAAATACGGGACCCCGCCCATGATTCTCAAGACTAACGCGTTCGGCGTTCTGCCCACTAGGTACTGGGAGGATGGCTTTTTCGAATTCGCCGAAAAACTCTTCGAAAAACTGGTGGAACGCATGGCCGGGACCCTCGCTTGCTTCGGTTGTCCCCTGGCTTGTCGGAAACTCTACCTGCGGATAGGCGGGGGTTACCTCGACGGACCCGATTACGAAACCCTCTTCGCTCTGGGGCCTCTGTGCGGGATATCCGACGCCGACGTGGTTATTGAGGCGAACGACCTCTGCGATAGGCTCGGAATGGACACGATTTCTGCTGGCAACGTAGTCGCTTTCGCGATGGCTTGTTGCGAAAGGGGGCTCATCGACGCCGATTTCCGCTTCGGGGACGGGGAATTCCTGTTGCGCTTGCTTCGCCTCATCGCCCGCCGAGAAGGAATAGGCGATGTTCTAGCGGAAGGCGTGAGGAGGGCATCCCAAAAGATAAAGGGGGCAGAGCCCATAGCCGTGCACTGCAAGGGGTTGGAACCGCCCGGCTACGACCCCAGGGGACTCAAGGGAGTCGCCTTAGCCTACGCCGTTTCCCCTAGGGGTGCGTGCCACCTACGCCACGTGGCTTATCGATCCAACATGGCGGGTAGGCATCCCTTCGAAGACGAAGCCATCGACCGCCTGTCCTTCCGGGGGCAAGCGAAGCTGGTTTGGGATTCAGAAGTCTTCTACACGTTCGCAGATTCTCTGGTAATTTGCAGGTTCCTATCCTTGCCCGTGAATGGCCCAGTCCTTTGGGAAGAAGCCCTAAAAGCGTTCAAAGCGTGTACTGGCTTAGAACTCGACAAGTCGAGGGCTATTGAACTGTGCGCGGGGATCTGCCGTAGGATAGACCGATTTAACGAGGCGTGCGGGCTTCCCGCTTATGACCTATCTCCCCGATTCCACGAGCCCCTGAAGCGGGGAGCCTCCAAGGGTCAGTCGGTATTGAAGGGAGAGTTCGAGGAGGCCCTGCGGGAGTACCTCCGCCTCAAGTCCGGTTTTTAAAACCTGTCCCATTTTCATGACGTGCAAGAGACGATTCTCACCGAGCTGGCGCTGGTAATCCTGCTAGGGGTAATCGCGGCTAAAGTGGCGGAGAAGTTCAGGATACCGACCATCGTCCCCCTACTGCTCGCTGGCTTTATCGTAGGTCCTCAGGGCTTCGGCTTGTTCGACCCAGCCCTCTTGGGCTTGTCCACGGTCGTTGCCGTGATGATTTTCCTCCCGATCATCGTCTTCCGAGAAGGAATCTACATCGACCCAGCAGAGATCGGAGAATTCCGACATTCTGCATTCATGTTCGCGGTTGTGATGCCCATAGTGACCATGCTAGGCATCACAGCTATGGCGCACTTCCTCTTGGGCATGCCTCTTTTCGTATCCGCCCTTTTAGGGGCCATCTTAGCTGCGACGGACCCCAGCGCCGTCATCCTCATCGCGAGGAGGTTCCGCCGAGGGAGCAAGATACTTTCGCTCATCAAGGTGGGTGCGTGTTTCGACGACGCCGCTGCCATTACGCTCGTCAATGTGGCCATAGCCTTTGCTTTGGGAACGATTTCTTTCTTCGAAGCTTCTGCGATGTTCTGTAAGCTGTTCTTCGGCGGCCTCATTTTGGGCATGGCCATAACGGTCTCCTTCATGAAGCTCATCGAGTACCTGAAGCTCGAAGAACACCTCACTTACCTCTCGATCGTGCTTTTTGTCGCTGTTTACTCGATAAGCGAAACGCTCGGCGTCAGCGGGATTGTGGCCTGCGTCGTCGCGGGGATTCTCGTGGGGAGGGTGCTCGTCGACATGGAGCGGAAGGGCATAGATACCGCCCAGATGCGGGGGATCTGGGATGCCCTCGCTTTCGTGGGAGAGTGCTTGATATTCATAACGCTGGGGGCCGAGCTCGATCCCAACGTTTTGGGATCCTCCGTCCTCTTAGGCCTTGCCTTCCTCGCCTTTTTCCTCGTATCTAGGACACTAGGATCGTTCTGTTGCACGCTGAGGACGCCGTTTTCTCGCGGCGAGAAGCTCTTCGCTTCTTTCGCTGGCGCTCGTGGCGCCGTTTCGGCCGCGTTGGCTGCCTTTGTTTCAAGTTATTCGATTGCAGGAGCAGAGCAGGTGGTGGGAATAACCATGGTCGTCGTCTTCTTGTCGCTCTTTGCCATAAGCCTCTCCATAAATCCCATGGCCCAGAAGCTCCTCAAGCTGCGCCCCATGCCGCCGGAAATCGAGGAATACCACGCCTTATCGTCAGAGCATTACCTAGTAGGCGTGGCCCTCGAGGAACTCGACCTCATGTTCAACGAAGGGAGAATAGATCCGGAGCTTTACAAGAAGCTGAGGGACGAACTAAGATCGCAGTTGAAGGAAATCGAAGAAAGAATAGCGGCGTTGGGCATCAAAAAAGAGCACTTACTGCCCCAAACCGAGAAGTCGATCAAGAGAATTCTCTTGCGAAAGCAACTCGAAGCTTTGGAACATTTGAAGGGCCACGTCCCTCCCTCCGTCGTCGAGAAACTCGCTCGCAAATTGAGGCGTCGCATGCTGGAGTTGGAGTCGTCCGCCGAGTAAGACTTTAATCCCTCCTCCCTCCACCTCATTTGAGCGGGGGTGGCCGAGCCAGGTCAAAGGCGCAGCCCTGAGGCGGCTGTCCCGTAGGGGT
>CAYNNH010000039.1:0-10852 GCA_964398605.1 uncultured Nitrososphaerota archaeon
ATGGTCAGGCGGGTGGAGGAGTGCGTCCGCCAAATAAGGAAGGACAACAAGATCCCCATCTTGCTCGGCGGGGAGCACACCATTACGCTGGGCGCCCTCAAGGCAATAGTGTACCCGAAGGGCGAAGGAGGGCCTAAGCTCCCCTTATTCTTCGTAGCCTTCGACGCCCACGCCGACATGAGGGACGAGTATTTGGGCCAGAAAGTGTGCCACGCTACGGTCTTGCGCCGAATAGCAGAGCTCGTCGGCTACGAGAACGTGTTCCTCGTGGGGACGAGGGCCTTCTCCAAGGAGGAGATAGAGTTCGTGAGGACGCATGGCATCCGGTACGTGACCCCCGACAACATCCGCGAGATGGGGGTTGACAGGGTCCTCGAGTCCATACGTTACGCCTCCATCGGGCACACGAGGATTTACCTGTCCATCGACATGGACGTGCTCGACCCAGCTTACGCTCCCGGCGTGGAAACCCCTGAGCCGTGCGGGCTGTCGCCGAGGGAACTCCTTTCCCTTCTCCAAGGGCTATGCGGATCTAAGGTCGTCGGAGTGGACATCGTCGAAGTCGCCCCCCACTACGACAACGGGCTCGCCGCTCTACACGCGGCGAAGGTGCTGTTGGAAGTGCTGGGATTTCTCGAACAGGCTATCTAGCCCTTACCCTTTTCCCACATCTAGGACAGAACAGTCCTTTCACGGGAGACCCGCACCTAGGACAACGCACCTCACCGGCCTTCGGCTTTTCTTCCGGTATTCTACGGATCACTATTCTCCTCTCGAGTTTCTTCTCCGCAGGGAAGAGGCTGTACGAGTACCATCCTGCTTCTCCGGCCAGAACGCAAGCGCCCGCGATCGCCGTGTAATACCCGACTAAGGCAGGGGTGTTGTCGTAAACCACGCTCAGCACGACCGCCGAGTAATCCGCCTTGACCTTAATGTCGACCTTCCTTTCCGGTAAACGGGTCAAATTGAAAATGAATGTCAAGTTTGCCATCCCCTCAAAGTCGAGCGAAAAACTCCCCCCTATGCTGTTTTCCAGCTGGTAAAGCGCCGTGTCCTCGCCCATTAACCACTGAGCGTAACGCTCTTGCCTTACGACGTAGAAGTCCATAGTCCCGTTCGAAATCACATTGCCCCAAATGGACGACCGTATCACATCCCCTCCAACCGGGGGAACCGTGACGTTGAGCGTGTACGATTTCCCTCCCGCAAGGACGAACTCCTCGTCCAAAAGCCTCCCCATGAGGCTCTTTTCCCCCTCTCTTTCCACGACGCCCACTACTGAAAGGTACGCCCCGATAGCGACGAGCAAAATGCCCACAACGGCTACAAGAAACGCTTTTTTGCGGAGGAGAGCGGACATCATTCACAAATCCGTACTCGCTTAAAAGCTCGTGCTTACTAAATTGATGCCGAAAGCGAGGATAGTGAAAGATGAATTGTTTGAACTCCCTTCCACTCCTTCTGAGTTGCTGAAGCTTGCCAACCGCCCCGTTTTTGACATTAAGGGGAACAAGTTGGGCTTGTTAAGGAGGATTATCATGAGCAAGGAGGAGAATAAGCCCCTCTACGTTGAAGTAGGTGGCCCCGAGGAGGTGACGCGTTATCCCGCCAACTGGCTCTTCATGTTTCGAAACAGGCTGTTACTCATCGAAGGAGGGGTGAGCGAGTACCTTAAGTGCCCCAAGTGCGGTAGCTTCACGCCGAAAGCCGAGATTTGCATTTATTGCGGGCAGGAACTCATCCCCCAGAAGCCGCGCGTCGAAGCTCTTAAGACGAAGGAACTCCTCTCCTCCTCCGTCCGCGACCTAGTGAAGGAGTACGCGGAAGCCCACATCCGGTCGATGAAACTCATATCCCTCGCCCTCGATGGGAAGATATCGGACGCGACGTTCAACAAGCTTTACGACGAGTACGATGGGAAGCTGAAGGAGCTTTCCGCTTCCATTCAGCGAGAGTTGAAGAAGCAGAAAGACGTGCTCAAGGAAGTCAAGGAATCCCTGAGCAGGTTGGAAGAAGCCAAATCGGTTCTTTCGGCTTCGGAATACACGAGGCGAAAGGCGAGTTTGGACAAGCGCCTCCTCTCGGCCGAGCTGAACATAAGCGCCCTGACCGTCCCCCTTTTGGCCAAGGAAACAGAAGCGGCGGACCTCTTGGATCAGGCGAAAAGGTGCTTGGATTCGCTAAACGCCCTTAAGCTTAGGGGGGCTCGCAAGAGGAAGGTCAAGTCTTTCTTGGAGGAATCGATCAAAAGCTTGGACGAGGTCCTG
Organism: uncultured Nitrososphaerota archaeon; assembly: GCA_964398605.1. Classification (GTDB taxonomy): domain Archaea; phylum Thermoproteota; class CAYNNH01; order CAYNNH01; family CAYNNH01; genus CAYNNH01. The sequence goes on from CAYNNH010000039.1 coordinate 2,268, forward strand.
AGGTGGAAGGAGACTTTGAAGGCGAAGCTAGAAATAGGTGAGCTGTCCCATGAAGCGTATGAGCACTTGTCGAAGCTCAGCGATGCCCTCTCGGGTTAAACTAAGCGAGGAGGAGATCAAGATCCTCGAGGCCGCTTTGAGGAGGCCCGACCGTTGCCTCACGCCTAAGGAGGCGAAGCGAGTCGACTTGGATGTGCTGATCTCGGCAGGGATCCTCGAGAAATACCGCCCCGAGCGAGGAGGTAGGCCCTCGAGGCGTCTGCGCTACCGAGTGACGGACGAGGGCGCCAAACTCCTCCTCGAACGCCTCCTCCCTCACGAGTACGCGAGCTTAATATACGAGAAGATTTCCCGCTTGGAGAACTTGCTCCTGCGCGCCGAAGAATCTCTTTCGGAGCTGAAGAAAGGCATGGACGACGTGCGGGCGTTGGCGAACATCATCATCTCTCGAACGGGCTCCCCCTCGGTGACCGAGGAGGAATTCATCCAAGTCCTGCGCGAAGAGTACAAGCGCCTCGTCGCCAAATCTCCCATCGCTCCTTACGTGCAGGTGGAGGACTTGCGCTCCGCCGTGTGCCGAAGGCTGAGGCTCACCCGATCCGCCTTCGACGACATGTTGCGTTCCCTTTACGACAAGAACCCCCTCCTCGTCCAGTTCGATGTCGGGACGGGAAGGCCGGGAACGGGAATAACGGTTAGGCGTGGCACTTGTTATTACGTGCTGGTGAGAACGTGAGCTTCATCACATACATGAGCAAGAAGTACCTCCTCTACGGGCTCTACGAGAACCCATTCCCGCCCACGGGGACCCCGACCCGCCCTTGGATCATGGCGGGAAAGAGCCGGATGGAAGCCTTGAAGATCCTGAGGACGGCGATTGAGACGTGTAAGAACGAGAAGAGGCGTATAGGCGTTAGAATTTCCGGCGCTCACGGGCAAGGAAAGACTCACCTCATGCTCCACGTGCGTTACCTGTACTCGAGGGATCCCCGCAATTTGGTCGTCTACTCCCACTGCCCTTCCGGCCCCAACATTATACCCGACTTGCGGAGGATATGCGAGCTTATATTCGCGGAACTCGGCGAAGGAGTATTCCTCAGACAACTCGCCCTGCGTCTTTACGCGGAAACCATGCTCCAGTTCCTCGATAGGGAAGACTGGCAAACCGCCTTCCACATGCCCGCTTTGGATCGCTTCCTTTCCTTCTTCTCCAAGAAGCGTAGGACTCGCTTCCGGGAAAGGTTGCGCGAAGTCGTTGAGAAGAACCCCTTCAGCGTTGAGGAAGTCCTCCCCTACGCCGACATGGACGCGATAAGGTCGGAGACGAAGAAGCGCATACTCTCCCGATTCCAGAGCTCCGATGTCTACGGGGACAACTTCGTGGACGAGCGCTTGCTCGACATCATCTTGTCCAGCGATGGGAAGGACTGGGCTTCCTTCGAGAAGTTCTTCAAGGAGAGCAACGACAACGCCCTCAGGACGATAAAGACGGTCGTCGACCTCCTGCTCGACCAAGGCTACCAGCTCCTCCTGCTCCTCCTAGACGAGATAGAGCGCATCGAAACGCCCAAGATGGAGACGTTCCTGCAAAGCATAGCCATCCTCCTCGAGCACGGCCCTCCCTGCACGTGCATCGTCCTCGCCTGCACCCCCAAGGTTTGGGGTCAAATCTTGGGCGTAGGAGCGGAGCCCATTACGACGGTAGGTCCCGCCCTCGTGAGGCGCATGGCGTACACGGTTTCCCTCGAAGGCGTCACCCTCGACGAGGCTAAGGAGCTCATCACGGCGTACTTGAACGACGTGAGGGACGAGCGAAGGCGCGAGATCTATCCCTTCACCGAGGATGCCCTAGATCTCCTCTGGAGGAGGGCAGAAACGAGGCCTGGAGACCTTCTAGTGGGCTCTTACAAGGCCATCGAATATGCGAGCGAAATAGATGCTCCCGTAATCGATGTCGCCGTTGCGGAGAGCGCTCTTTCCATAGGACTACCGCCGACTGCCCCAACAAGGCCGCCCATAAAGCCCATCCCCGCCCTCAAGGAGATCATACTGGACGACTTCCAGGCCATCAAGTCCCCCGTTTACCGCACGTCGAAAGTCGGGCAAGCCCTTTACCGGGTGCTTTCTGCCCTTAGGAGAGCGGGAACGATATCGAGCGTCGAGTGCTCCGCCGACTACACGAAGATGCTCGTCACGGTGGACGAGTCAAAGGTGGCCGTGAAGGTCGTCTTGGAAGAAGGCATAACCGAGGAAGATGTCGAGGATTTGCTCGCCCTTTCCAAGGCAGTGGATAGGCTCATCGTGCTATCCACGGCGGACGTGCCCATAAAGGAGAAGGAAGTACACGCCATAAAGCTCGACGATGACCTCTTGGCTGAGTTGATCTACGCGACGGGCGTGGTTGCCAACTACCGAGGAGTCGATTTGAGCGAAGACGAAGCGAAGCAAGTGGCGAGAGATCTAGGTCTCATGGAGCTTTTGCTCACAGTCTAAGAAGGAAAAAAAATTTTAGGAGATTTTCTCTCCGCAGTGGGGACAGAACGTTGCCCCAGCTGGTAGTTCGGCTCCGCACTTCGGACAGGTGACCGTTGCCCCTTTCGCAGCCGCTTCGGCTTTTATCTTCTTGAGCTTGCGCACCCGCCGGTAGTATATGAAGCCTCCCGCTCCCGCCGCCGCGGCGACGATCGCCACGACCACTATGATGTACCAGGGGATGCCTCCTGGAGCAGCTCCCAGAACTCCTCCCGCTCCTCCTTCAGCTTCAGCTCCTCCCACCCTCGCTTTTACGACTATCTTGTTGGATGTTTGCTGGTATCTTACGCCTTGGTACGTGAAGATGATCGTAGCGGGCGGTATCTCGTAGTCCTTCTCCTCGCCCCCTACCTTCAGCTTGTAGCTGAGCATGACGCTCGCCCCCGGATCCATGGAGCCCAAGTCGCTCACGAGCTCATCCCCGCTCCTCGTGAAGTTCCCCTCGTCAACGAGTTCCAACTCGGTAGGTATGACAACCTCGACGCGCACATCGTCCACCGTTACTGAAGCTATGTTATTCACCTTCACCGTCACGTAGAACTGGCTATTCGTCGGCACGACGACTTCGACCTCCCCCTTCACCGTTTGCTCGACGACAGGCTGGGGCGTGATGGTTATGGACGCGTACACGACAAGGGTGAGGTTGAAGGGTTGCCCTCCTGCCTCCCACTTAACAAGGCCCGCGGGTATGGGGTAGCTACCCGTCGCGTTGCCAGCGCTCATCGTGTAGTTGAACAGCTTCGTCTCCCCTGGGTTCACGGGGAGGTAGGCGGAGTAGCGGTTACCCTCGAAGGTTCCCTGCTCGGGTATGAAGTTCGTTGGGAGAGGATCCGTTACATTTACCGAGATCCTCTCGGACGCCCAGTTTTGAACGTAGATCCTCACCTCCACCATCCCTCCCGCCATAACGCTCGTGGATTCACAGACCTTCCACGCGAAGATGTCGAGCTCGAGGTGCGCCTCTTGAAAGAGCCCGTAGTAGGTTCGGTTTATGCTCGGGAACCACACGGCCGTTGGATGGAACAAGTACGCTTTGCTTTGCGTTAGGTTAGCCGTGTACCACACCGTAATGCTCTTAGAGGGAGGGATGTAGACGCTTCCGTTGAGGATCACGCCCTTGGGATCGCCCACGGAGATTTGCCAGAAGGCCACCGAGGAAGTATTGAAGTCGAGGCCTTCGGGGAGGAACTCGCGTATCACCGCCTCGCTCCCCACGTTGGCCACATTAGTTATCGTGATCGTCACGTTCACGAGCCTCCCGCCCTCTCCCGCTCTTTTGATCTCGCGGGTGATATAGGGCTTATCGGACGGGTAGAGGATCGGGAACACGTTTTTCGTGTCTTCCTCCGGGTGGTCGGAGAACACGGCGTGAACATCACACCACGAGGAGTTGAAGTGCAACTCAGCGCCATCGACGGTTACCGTTGCATTCACGAAAGGCCTAAAGAAGAAGTGGACGCCGCTCTGGAAATCAGTGTCCGCGCAATTCCTCTTGGCGGTTATTTCCTTCACCGTCTTGCCTGAGGATACCTGCCACGTGTAGTCGTTCCCTGAAGCTTGGTCGTAATAGTCGGCGACATGGAACTTGACTGCCCCAAGGTCCCTATCGGACACTATTGTCACGTTAAGCCCTACGCCTTCTCCGGGCACGAAAGCCCAATTGCCGCTAAGCTTAGGCTTGCAGAGCAAGGTGAGCTTCGGGATATCCTTGCCTACGCCTATGGCGACCGTGTTGGAAGCGGCCATGAAGCCAGTGTTTTGCACGTGCATGGTGTACTTGCCGAAGCCCATCGTCCCCGTCTTGCGCACATCCTCGTATCCGTCCCTATCCGTCCAGTGAACAGTAGTCGCCTTGAGGTATGTTACGATTCCCGTGCCCACATCCGACTTGACGGTCAACGTGTATGAGCGGGTGACCGTCTCTCCTGGTTTGATTTCATCGATTATGAAGTACAGCGAATCGCTTGTCGTGAAGACGTTTGGATCGTACGTTTCTGTGTCGTTGAAGAGGCAGTTATATGCGGAAGCGGATCCTATATTGGTTATCTTCACTGTGACTTGGACACTATCGCCTGGATTCACGTTCGTGTGGTCGACTGTTTTCTCCACGAGCAATTGGGACTTGAAATTGTAGCTGAAGTAGAAACGCACATCCTTAAATACGGCCGTTCTCGTAGCAGCTCCCGCTCCCGGAGCTACGGAGAAAGCGGCAACAGCAAGCTGGTATTCGGGATACCCGACCCATGTGTAGGGAGTCTCACTTGGCGTCCCTTCGCTGAGCTCAACCCCCTCAATACGGGTTAAGTTGCCGCCGGGAAAGTTCGCGAAGATTATGGATGCGGTTGCCATGGGGGATTGCGGGATCTCGGGGTAATCGGCCTCGCTTATGTTGAGGATATCGTAAAGGCTTATGTGGTACTCCTGGGTGCTTGCGTCCCAATAGATTTTCTGCCCTGGCGGTTCCATGCGGGTGAGGGCTATGGTCGTGTAGTTGGGACAGTCCCTCCTGAAGTATATGACGGAGTAGGAGAAGGAGGCGTTCTTGAAGTCGCTTTCCCGCACCAAAGTGACGAACCCTCCTTGTTCGCGTTCGTTGATTCTCGTTATAAGTTGCTGGAAGAACGCGTCGTAAATTGTCCCTATTCCCTTGGGCGGTGGAGGAGGCGGTGCGTAGAGGTAGATTTCGGTTCCCCTCGCCACTGTGATGTTGTAGCCCAAGTACGCTAGGTTCCATGGGAGCAGGGCGAGGTTGAAGAAGCCCGTGGTATAGTTATAGAATTCTTTCACGCCCAAGAAAGGCGCTAGGATCTTATTTGAGAAGTCGAGCGCTTCCGCGTAAGCATCGCCCTTGCTTAGGCTGGGATCCATGACGAAGACGACGAAGACGCCGGTGGGCGGCGGGCTTAGTCCCATCCACTCGTACTGCGGGTACCAAGTCGCTACCCGAACGACCCACAGCCTATATTCCAATATGTGGTCGTAGCCGAGTGAGTGCGGGTTGATGCCTGCATCTTCGAGGACGGTTGCCATCCCCTGCCCTATGAAGCTCCATCCCCAGAGCAAGGTATTCGCCATGACTCGGCATCCCCAAGCTTCGAGATACTCCATGGGGAGCGTTTGCTTTGGAATCGGGGGCACGAAAGCGTTTAAGGGGATTATGTACGCCAGTAGCAATAGGGCGCCTAGGATCGCGGCATTCCACTTGGAAATCCTTGCGGTCATCTGTGAGTTTCAACCGTCCATTTAAAAAACTCGCAACGTTTTTGTTAAGTTTTAGTCGAATTTTCCAGAAAACTTCTTCGACGATCGTCGAATAAACCTTTCGACTATCTTTAAATAGGGGGTCTTCAACCCCCTTTAGGACTTGAACGTCATCGAGACGCATGAGCTGACGAAGCGATACGGCGAATTCGAAGCTGTTAAGGGAATCAATCTTCGGGTTCCAAGCCGCTCAATATACGCCTTCTTGGGGCCCAACGGGGCGGGCAAGACGACCACCATACGCATGCTCACGGGGATGCTCGTCCCCACGAGCGGGTACGCCCTCGTCATGGGCTACAACCCCGAGCTCGAGAGGGAGAAAGTCCTCGAGCACATAGGCTACGCCCCCGATGACCCCGGATTCCCTGGGCACCTCACGGGGATGCAGGTCCTCGTACGTTGCGCCCGCCTTTCCGGCATGTCGAGGTCGGATGCGAAGCTAGCCGCTAAACACGTCTTAGAGATTGTCGGGTTGACGGAGCACGCGAAGAAGAAGACGAAGCATTACTCACACGGGATGCGGAAGAGGCTGTGCATAGCGGCCGCCATCATCCACAACCCCGAGGTGGTCATACTCGACGAGCCCACATCGGGATTGGATCCCGAGTACGCCCTCCGCATGAGAGAGCTCGTCAGACGGCTCGGGAAGGAGGGTCATACGATTTTCATGAGCACCCACATGCTGGTAGAGGCTGAGCGCGTTTGCACCCACTTGGGCGTCATAGTCGACGGGGTTCTCGTAGCCCAAGGGGAAAAGGAAAACCTCCTCTCCCGCTTGGCTGAGGAGAACACCATAAGGGTCAAAGTGAGCGGAATTTCGCCTAAACTGGTTCAGGAAAAAGTTTCCGAGCTCGATTTCGTGAAAAATGTGGAGCTTTTGGACGGGGGTGCCCTTTTGATCAGCCTTCTAGGGGCGAACCCCAACCACAGGAAGGGCTACGAATACCGGGCGAGGATCTCCCGCCTCATACACTCCATGGGCGGGGCGGTGGTCAGCATGTCCTCCCGTCGCTTGTCGCTCGAGGACTTCTACTTCCGAGTGGTGAACGGGCACCGGAACGGTGGGAAGAATGAGCGTCCTGAGGAATAGCTACCGCGTCATAAGGAACACCTTCCTCATAGGCTGGTACCACTTGCAGGACTCCTTCTACAAGAAGCGCATGTACATCTGTATCGCCATCCTCCTCGCCCTCATGGGCATGGTGTACTTCATCTTCATGAACGTGCGCCTCGAGCGGAACATCTTCGCCCCCATGGTCGTCCTCCTCGCCCTAAGGTCCCTCGCCCCCCTCGGGGTCGCCCTCGTGGGGATATTCTTGGCCGCCGACGGGATATCGGAAGTCTACGAAAAGAAACAGCTCGACATATTGCTCTCGAAGCCCTTCGGCAAGATGGAGTTCTTCTTCGGGAGATTATTGGGCAGTTTCGGATCCGTGGCCATTTCCCTTCTCATCGCCGTTTTAATAGGATCCGCCGTCGGCTGGTACGTGTTCGGCTATCCTTACTCGCCCATCTGGATCTTTCTCGCCTACGTGGGCCTCCTCATGGGGGCAATCCTCTTCGCCTCCATCACCTTCTGCATAAGCGCCATATCGAGGAGGACGCTCATCGCCGTGGTCATGTCCCTTGCCTTCGTCGTCGCCTCGCTCACTGTCGGCTACCTCGTCGTCGGGACCAAGCTACAGTCTATATTCTATAAGTTGCCCACCACGATCGCCGATGTCCTGCCCATGGCCTTGGGCGACCCCACGAGGCCCCCCGCGTCTAGAGCCGCCTACCTAAAGTACTTGCCATATTGGGAGATCTACACGCTCGTTCCCATCCTCGTGACGGCCATCGTTTTCAGGTTGAGGGACCTTGCCGAAGACTGATCCCCCCGCACCCGTGAGGGGCGGAAAGGGGAGAACATGAGAGCGAAGTACCTCCCCATAATCGCCGTGATCCTGTGCCTGAGCCTAGCGCCCCTCTTGCCCTCGAGCAAGCCCGGAGTCGTGGTGTTGCGGCAAGGAAGCGGAAGCGATCCCTATCCACTAGCTACGAGTGGAAGGTGCGTGAAGACCGTTTACTTAAAGCCTTGTATGATGCTCGTCCAAAACGAGTCGATAGTAACTGTCCAGCTAGTCGGCAAAACGATATTCCAGCCGCCCACCGGTAATACTACTTCGATCAAGGTGGTCGCCTCCTCCATTCAGAAACCGCCTTCCCCTATGGCCGTGTACTCGGACACCAATAATGGTCCGGTATACACCTTCATATACCCGAAGAACGTGACGACTAAGTACGGAACGGTCGTGTTCACCATATACCCAGCTCTTCAACTCCCCCTTAGAATCGCCGATAACATCTCGTACTTGGTTTATGCAAACGCAACCGAAGTTCCGGAAGGGTACGGGCGGGGTCACCTTTTGAGTTACAGCGGCCTCTTTACAATTGACGCGAACGCTATAGTTTATGATATCCATCAAACGAGCATGCTGGTGGCCTTCGCCGACACGCCCGGGATATCCTTGAACTATACTGCTATAACTTCCGACCCTTGCTCTAAAATCATAGGCACTAAGCAGGATCCTCGCACAGGCGAAGTTCTTCCTCTCTCGTCGGGACAGGAGTTCAGTAACGCCACGAAAGTCGGCATGAGTCCCCATGAAGTTACCGTGGATAATGTGCCAGTCGTGGGGACGATGACTATATCATTAGGCGATTATCCGACCCAGGCTATTAACACTTCAATTCAAGCGTGGATAGCCGATGTCCCCATAAACAATGGGACGGGTGGGTATTACGTAATACCC
>CAYNNH010000040.1:0-10071 GCA_964398605.1 uncultured Nitrososphaerota archaeon
GTTCTGTTTGAAGTAAAGGCAGGCGCGTACATCGTCATAAGTCCCACGAGCATTAAGGCCCGCATCGGTGATAAAGTCGAAAGGGATGTCACGCTCGCGAATAAAGGCACGGCAACTGCTTCCTCGGTTAACATAACCATTCAGGAGCAAGGGGACGTAGAATTGCTTAGCGTCAGATCGATAAGGCTCAACCAATTTAGGCCTTCTGAGAGTTACGTGTATCACATGAAAGCCGTATCGGGTAAGCGACATTGGGCTTTGGAATTTAACATCACCTATTTTGTCGGGAAAGACCTCCGGAACAGACGTAGGACGTTGACTTGTACGGTCTTCGTGGAAGTTTATTCGCTTATGATAATCGTGAAAACTCCATCGGGGATCCCCATTCCCAACGCAGAAGTCGAGATTACGGGCGCTTGGGAAACGATCAAGACCGATAGGGAAGGAATCGCCGAGACCGAGTTGCCTAAAGGGGATTATGGTCTCACCATCCGGTACCTCGGGAAGGTAGTGTACAGTGGGTGGATAGGAAGGCTGGAAGCGCCCAAGCACATGGAGATAACGTGCGCTGTTCACAGATTGAAGGTCTCAGCTCCGGGCAGGAGCATAAGGGTGAGTGGAGAGGGTCTTTTGGTAAAAGGCAGGGACCAGGTTGATGTTCTTCTCCCCGAGGGGAAGTACCATGTGTCATGTAGCGGGATACCTCCTAGCGAGCACGATGTCTTGCTCGTCGAAGATGTCGAGATAAGGGTAGGAGGCGTTCCTTGGTACCCGCTATTGGCGGTGCCCACGGCCTTCGCGGTGACCGCCCTTGTCGGCAGGAAGCGACGTAAGAGGAGCGATTAAAGCCCTCATCTCGCACTTCGGAAAGACGTTCTCGGAGGAGCTCGGCATAAACTTGAACAAGGGCGAGGAGGAAGTCTTCAAGTGGTTCTTGGCATCCTTGCTCTACGGGGCGCCCATAGGAGGGAACATCGTCGTCCGAACGTACAAGGAATTTGAAGAAAGGGGGCTTATCACCCCCGAGGCGATCGTAAACGCTGGTTGGGATTCGCTCGTCGATGCTCTCGATGCGGGAGGCTACGTCAGGTACGATTTCAAGACGGCAACGAAGATCTTAGAAGCCTGCAAGAACCTCTTGGACAGGTACGGCTCGCTCGAAATACTGCACGACGAAGCCTCAAGTCCGCGCGATCTGGAGAAGAGGATTAAAGGTTTGGCGAAGGGAATAGGCGATACGACCGTCGAGCTTTTCCTCCGAGAGCTTAGGGGCATTTGGGAAAAAGCCGAGCCGTTTCCGGGAAAGCTCGCCGTTTTGGCGGCCATCAACCTCGGGTTCACCGAAAGGGATCCTTCCGAGAGGGGATTGATTTTGAGCGACTTGAAAGCCCTCTGGAAGAAGTTCGGGAAGGGACCCTTCCCCGTTTTCGAAGCGGCCCTCGTGAGGTTGGGAAGGGACTTCTGCAAGAAAAACAAGTGCTCCCAGTGTCCCATGAGGGAATTCTGCCGAAGGAGATGAGCTTCTACGTACGCCTGAGGGAGGCTTTGAGGGACTTCCTCAAGGATCAGGGGCTCACGCTGGACGATGTTGTGAGCGCCATGGACGAGGATAGGGAGGGCATTTACGAGGCCTTCAAGAAAAGGGTTTGGCTCTCCGAGGAAGACCTCAAGAAGCTGGATAGGCTCTCGAGCAGGCAACTGAACGCCCTCCTCTTCGTGATCCAGACTTTCTACATAGTGAACGTTTCAGGTCTCTATAAGGGAAGGCTCATCTACCCGCTGAGGGGGAAGGTGATGCGGGAAGGGAAGCTCACCAAGCGGGGGCTCGTCCTGGTCGCGAGAGAGCTCGGGATGGACTTGGAGTTTTAGGGGCGAGTCCAGCTCTTTAAGTAATCGTCGAGCAAGCCTCTCCTGCGGAGGTATTGTCCGTAGTCCACCAAAGCCTTCATGGCACGAGCGGCCCTTTCGGGCGAAGGATAAGCAGGGATTTTCCTCCTCTCGAACTCCTCCCTCGTGAACACAGCCATTTCCGTGAACCCTACGTCGCAAACCGTGACCGGCTTGTTGTACTCGAGGATGACATCGGCCAATTTGCCCGCGAAGTCCCAAGATAGTCCCGGGACGTGGTGCAACGCGATGAGGACGACCCCGTCGATCTCCTCTTCTTCAAGCAGAACCCTCAAGGCCTGTTCGTAAGCGTCGTAATCGGCGGATCCCGTCAGGTCAATGGGGTTCTTCAAGGCGGCGAAGGGGACGATTATCCCTTTCTGTTGGAGCTCCTTAAGTCGCCTGTAAGCCCCTGGTGGGGTTTCGATGACCTTCAAGCCTGAAAGCTCCGAAGCATCGGTCGCCATTACTCCCGCCCCTCCGCCGTCCGTGAGGATGGCGATCCTATTGCCCCGAGCGGGGGGCATGTAGGCTAGGGCCTTCGCGTAATCGAAGAATTCCTCCATGGTGCTCGCCCTTATCGCCCCGCATTGCTTGAAAGCCGCATCGTACACGACATCGCTACCCGCCAACGCAGCAGTGTGGGATGCGGCCGCTCTCGCTCCCGCTTCCGTCCTTCCCGCCTTGAAAACGACGACGGGTTTCTTGGCTACGGCCTTCTCGACCGCTTCCATGAAACGCTTCCCGTCCTTGAGCCCTTCGATGTACACCATGATAACCCTCGTGCTCGGGTCCTCGGCGAGGTATTCGACTAGGTCCGCGTCGTCCACGTCCATGCGGTTCCCGTAGCTGACGAACTTGCTGAGCCCTATGCCGTGCCCAGCCATGTAGTCGAGGGCGGCGACCCCGAAGGCCCCGCTCTGGGATATGAAGGAGATGACGCCGGGGGGCGGACGTGGAGACGCGAGCGCTGGCCTCCCCTTAAGGTCCTTGTGCTCGGGGACGAACATCGTGTCGACGCCGGAGAATGTGTCCAACACGCCCAACCCATTGGGGCCTATGACTCTGATCCCGTATCCCTGAGCGATACGCTTCACCTCCTCCTCCAGCTCGACGTTGCCGACTTCGCTGAAACCAGCGCTTATGATGATCGCCGCCTTGACGCCTTTTTCGCCGCAGTCCCTCATCACTTGGGGAACGAACTTCGCGGGCACGATGACGACGGCTAAATCGACATCGCCCGGGATGTCCTTGACTGAGGGATAGCACTTGAGCCCCAGTATTTCTTCGGCGGAGGGATTCACGGGGTATATTTCCCCTTTGAACTTCCCCGCTTGCTTGTTCGATATGAAGTTCTGCAACGTGACGTGGCCGGGCTTTCCGGGAGTCCTAGAAGCCCCGACGATGGCTACCGACCTCGGCTCGAAGAATGGCTTGAGTTCTGAAAGCACGGACATCATTCCATTTCACGGCTAGCTTTATGTGGAAAGCGAGAGTAGGAGATGGATGGGCTACCGGTATTCCATCACGGTCGCCGTCCTCGCGGTCATGACAGCGGCTACGGCAGCCGCCACCATGGTCGTGCAAGTCCCCACCCCCCTCACGAGGGGCTACATAAACGTGGGCGATAGCCTCGTCATGATTTCGGCGCTCACCTTCGGCGCCCTCGTTGGGGGAATAGCGGGCGGGGTCGGCTCGGCCCTCGCCGACCTGCTCAGCGGTTACCCTCACTGGGCTCCGTGGACCCTCGTGATCAAAGGCGTGGAGGGGACGGTCGCCGGATACATCAGCGGGAAGAAGCTGTGGAGGGATGTTCTGGCGGCCATCGTGGGGGGCGCTTGCATGTTCACGGGCTACTTCCTAGTGGAGTGGTGGCTGTACGGGTTCGGCCCCGCCTTGGTCGAGTTGCCAGGCAACATGTTTCAGGCAACGGTAGGCTTAGTCGTCGGAGTTCCCGTTTCTAGGGCGCTCAGGAAGTCGTTGGGCTTCTTGAAGGGAACGATTCCCTTAAAGGAATAAGAAGCCGAAGGTTCCGAAGACCCACTTGAAGAACTCGGAAAGGCTACAGATGATTATGACGGGGGCCGGGGTATAGCGGAAGAGGACGAGGGTGCTCGCTAGGGATGTCACGCCCAGCGTGAGTGGGATGGCGATACGCATGTACCTAATCCATGAAGGAGCGTAGCCGTTTTGCTCGAGGACGGAAAGCCCCGTGAGGTTCGGAGCAGCTCCTATGGGCGTCCCCGTTCCGCCAATGTCGCAACCCAAGGCGAGGGACCAAGCGAGCACGTCGGCGGGCAATCCCGTGGTGAGGGAGAGGTCCTCGATGACTATGGCCATGGCAGCGGCGAAAGGCACGTTGTCCACCACCATGCTCAGGAGGCAGGAAAGCCAGATCATGGCGAGGGAAGCGATGATAATGTCGCCGTGGGAAGCCTCATAGAGCCAGTTGGCGAGGTGGCCTAAGAGCCCTTGGTATTCGAGAGCCCCAACCATGATGAAGAGGCACACGAAGAAGGCGAGCAACCCCCAGTCGATCTTCGGGAGGAATTTTGCGACTTTCTCCTTGGGGAGGAGGAGGAACAGTAGGGCGACGGGGATGATGCACGCGATGCATATGTCGATGTGCAACATGTGGTGGATGATGAGGACGAATATCAAGAGGAGGAAGCAGGCGAGGCTCGTCACGAGGAGTTGCTTGTCTTCCACCGAGTGATAAGGAGATGTTCCTTCGCCCAGCGCTATGCCCCGCTTGGAAAGGCGCTCCTTTCCCTCTTCGGCTTCTCGGATCTCTTTCCTGTGGGAGGCGTAAAGGACGAACAGCCCGACTACGAGGCACGTAAAGGCTATGGGACCCGTGTTGATGGCGAAGTCGAAGAACGTGTAGCCCAGCTCGGTGCCGATGACTATGTTGGGGGGATCGCCCACCATGGTCATCGCCCCTCCTGTGTTGGCGGCGAAGATGACCGCCATGACGTAGGGGAAGGGATCGGCGTCGAGGGCATGGCATATGCGCACGAGCAAGAGGGAGAATATCATGACCGAGGAAACGGCATCCATAAAAGCTGCGAGGACTCCCGCAAGCAACGGGAATAGGAAGAACAGAGCAATTGGGTGGTGTCCGGAATGCACGGCCAACTTGTGGGCCATCCAGTCGAAGGCCCCAGCCTCGTCCAAGGCGGCGAGGATCGTGTAGAGGGCGAAGATGACGATAATAGCTCGGAAGTTGATGAAGTGAAGGATCTGATCAGCTGGGAGCAAGCCGAGCAGGATGACGAGGAAAGCCCCCGCGAACGCGATTTTTACCTTGTGACGGGGGAAAATAACTACGGCCAAGTAGCACAAAAGGAATATCGCCAGAGCGAGCACCCAAGGTGCTAGGAACATCAGAATTCTCCCGAGCCCTTTAAATAATGGAAATTGGGCTCAGTGGCGGAAAGGAGGAATTTCCTCCCCTATGGAGCGTGGGAAGTTTTCCCATTCCTGCAGGTTTCTGGCAAAAAATCCGCTGGAGGGTGCGGAAATTGTTAGGAAAAAATCAAGTAGAAGGACGGTCGTTCAGGTATTCCTCGATGGTCATGGGACCCTTTACGCCTTCTATGCCCCGGTCGGTTATGCGGAAGGTTGAAAGCCTCGACGTCGGGCGTTCGATGTGTTTCTCTAGGAAAGCCGCGTACGTCCCCTTGTCCCGGTCGACGACGCCCAAGTGGAGGATGAGCTTCGACATGAACTCGAGGCGCCTTCCGCCGATGAAGGAGCTCTTCCTCGCGAACAAGTTCTGCCTCCAGTCCTTCTTGAGGGATTCCAAGCCCTGACAAGACGGCCACGTGATTATGATCACGGCGCTCCCGTGTTCCTCGGCCATCGCCATTAAGGAGTTTAGCTGGACGTGGAGCCGTCCCTGGAGTTCTCTCGCCTTGCACGCTAGGAACTTGGAGGGGACGTTGAGGAGTTGCCCGTGGTAGTGGTTGACGAAGCTGTCGACAGCGAGCAACTCGGGTTTCCAGCCATTTTCCCGGATCATCTGCGGCCACTTCTTCGTGATGAGCTTCGTTTGCTCGCCTAGGGAACCGACGTCGGCGAGGATCACCTTCTTCCAGACCTTGCCGAAGTCCAAGCCTCGGGCTTCCGCCATCTTCTTGAACCTCCGTTGGGACCAGCCCCTCTCCGTTTCGCAGACGAGAAACACCTGTTCGTTGTCGTCAGCTCGGTACGCTTCGAGGATGGTCTGGTAGAGCATCGTCGTCTTGCCCGTTCCGGGATTGCCGTAAATGGTGTTGATGGTCTTCCTCAAGAAGCCCCCGCCTAAGAGCTCGTCGAGGGGCTTGGATCCTAGGCTAAGGGGCTTCATTCCTTCCCACCTCCACGACCTTCGTTTTCCCCGAAAAGCGTTCCTTGAGGATGCCGAGGGCGACCATCAAGTTGACGAGTTCCGGCCCGAAGGATCGCTCCACCATGGGCTTGGGACAGGATCCGTTGCGCCTTACCGCCTCCACGAGCTTTTTAGCGTCTTCGCATTTATCCCCGAAAGCCGTTTCCCACCACGGCATCTTCGCCTCGGCGGAAGGAACGTCGAGGGAAACTTTTAGCCCTTCTGGGCGGACTATCGCCTCTCTCTCTTCGGCGTATTCGATGGTCAAGGAAGGGCGCAAATCGACGAACCCATTCTCCGGGTAGGAGACTACCAAGTGCACCGTCGATAGCGTTCGTATGAGGGAATTCTTGCACGCCTTCCCTCCCCTGAAGAAGCGGGAAGCGTCGTCGATGGCGAGGACCACCTTCCCGTCCTTGGGCAGTTGGACAATGAGGGCGGACAAGAAGGCGAGCTTCGCGTCCAGCGGGATTCTCGATAGGTCGACGAGGAGCAGTTTCGGCAAGGAGAGTTCTCTGCCGCTCAAGATGACGTTGGACGATAGGCATTCGGAGCACGTGAGCAAAGTGGGCGTGAGGAGGCCCTTCGGGTCGTTCAGGTTCTCCGCCACCATTCCGAAGGAGAACTCGACCCCGCTCTCCTCGAGGAGATCCCTAGCGTTCTTGAGGGCCCTGTACAGAGCGCTACGCATCACGTGGTCGAGGGAGAAGAAGTACGCCATGGATGAAGCGAGCTCGTCCAAGTAAGGGTCGTCGCTTCGCTCGTCGACGAAGGCTAGCGAGAAGTCCTCGGGGACGGACAGCTTCACGGGGAAGCAATCCGCGTACATTCCCTCCGCGTCCACAAGCAAACAGTGATATCCCATGAGGGAAAGCTTGCGGAGGAGGAGAGTTAGCACGGATTTCCTCCAGAGCGGCGGGCCGCTTACCGCGATGACCTTCGGCACGCCGATTAGGAAAGGTCTTTTCCTCCTCCCCGCGTCGTCCAATACCCAGCCGAGCCTTATCTTGCCTTCGGACGGGTACTCGACGGGGGAGAGGAACTTCGCCGTTTCGAGAGCCGCCCTCTCTTCCTCGAAAGGTTCCTTCGTGAGTCTCGGGCATAGGGGATCGTTGAGGGGCTCCAGACCGTAGCGAGCGTCGGATAGGGCGTCGAGAAAGCCCTCGAGCTCCTTGCGAGAAGACGGGTTCGATGGGACGATGGTCACGTAAGCCTCGAAGGGCACCGAACTGTTGCGAGGTTTCAGGCTCGCGTTGGAGAAGAGGACGAAGAACTTGTCGAGCAAGTCGAAGGCCCCCACGCCTAGGACGGCAGTTATCGATGTTCCTTCGCTCCAGAAAGAAGCCAATAGGGGAGTTTGTGAAGCTGTGCAACGCACTCTGTAAGATAGTGCAGTCCTAGGACGGATGGATCCCAGTTGCTTTAGGGGGAGTCGCGGACGCTTGGGCAGTTTGATGAGGGAAAGCGCCCGGACGACCGAGAAAGCCTCGAGCCACTTGGTCGTCAAGAAAGTCATCGCGTAGAGGGCGAGGAAAGCGTAGGAGTACGTTGGTGCCGCCATCGAGAGGGCGTAGAAGAGGGCGCAAAGGGAGCCGTTGGTGAGGATGAACTTCTTCGCCCTCGACTTCCACGGGAACTTCGAGGACCCTGTCGCGATCAGGTAGAGGAGGGGTATGGCCGTGTAGAGGAGGAGCAGAAACGCCCCTTCGAGGCTCATGGCGAGGGAAAGGAAAAGGGCCACCGGAGGGGGCACTCCCCGGGAAATCGCCGCTAGATACAGGAGGCGACCGACGATCAAGAGGAAGAAGCCTAGGATGATCAACGCCATGAGGAGCGCGATGGGGCCGAAGATTATTAAGCCTAGGAAGCTCACGGCATCACCTCCTCGTACCACTTCAGGAATTTCTCCGGGCGTACCGGGAGCATCTGAGCGTTCGCGTCGAGCGAGGTCATCACGGAGCGAACGTACTTCTCCTTCGTCGTTATTTCGCACCTCAGAGTCTCCGCGATTCCTTCGACCTTCCCTAAACTGAAGCATTCTTCCCAGAGGAGGAGGAAGCAACCGTCGAGCTTCTTCGCCGATTTCTCAGCGGCGGATCCCAAGTGGGATATGACTTTCGCGTTCACCTTCTTCCCCGCCAACAAACGGAGGGTTCGGCTCAGGGCTTCCGGTTTGCAACGTATTTTGTAAATGGCGATGGCCTTCGTAAGGAAGAGCGTCCTCAGGACGAGCAAGTTCCCGTAGGCGTAGGCCTTCGGCCTGAACGTAGCGGGCATCTTCAGCCTATCGCTGAACACTATGGGCGAGAGCAGGGCTACCAGCAGGCAGAGGGGAGGCCACTTGGATAGGGCGAATATGGCTAGCAATATCGCCCACGCCTTGCCGACGTACGCGTTCGCCGCCACGCTCCCACCCTTTGAAATTAAGTAACAAACCTTCATATGTATTATGCAAATGAATGTTTGTGCAAATTAGCAAGTAATTGTTTGCAAAAGAAATAAGCGGTGGGCGTACGTAGAAGTGGAAGAGGTCGCCGCGAAGCTCAAGGTGCTGAGCGATCCAACGAGGCTGAAAATCCTAGAAACCCTCAAAGAGGCGAAGGACTCGACGAGCATAGCCGAAGAGTTGGGTTACACGCGCCAAAACGTCGAGTATCACCTCTCGAAGTTGTGCGAAGCGGGCTTCGTCGAGCGGGAGCGGGTTGGCAGGAAGGTCCTTTACAAGAGGACGGAGCTCGGCGAGAGAGTATTGAAGTCACTCATCGAAGAGGGATCCTATGAAGCCATCATCGGGAAAGGGAAGGAGAAGAAGAGGGATTTAGGGCTTGTAATTTGCCTGTCTTTGGGCGTTTTGGGCTTCCTAGTTTCCCTAGCGAGGAGCTACGAGAGGGTTACTTACGTCCTAGGCGGGATTCTTTGGCTCGTCCTCTGGATTATTGTTGGGCTCGTTCTGCGGCTTAGGCGCTGATTTCCTCGCCAGCTCTTTCATGGCCTTCCTTATCGCCTTCCGGTCGTTGGGCAACTTAAGGAGTTCCGCGAAGAGGGGAGTTATGTCGACGATGCGCTTCCGACCTTCCCTCGTGACCGATATGAGTTGGTACTTCCTCAACTCCTTTATGTCCTTGTACACGCGGCTACCCCGCATCCTAGCGAGTTCCCCCGTGGATATGGGCCCCTTGAGGGCGATGAGGAACAAGGTCTTCCGGACTCCCTTGGAAAGCACGGGCTTGGCCGATATCCTCCTTACGTAGTTGATGGCTTCGGGCTTGAGCTCGAGGGCGTACTTGACGCTATCCCCTTGGGAGATCTTCGCTATTTCGATGTAACTCCCCCTCGACGCGTAGTGCTGGCGGAGGGTTTCCATGAGGGCATCGATCTTCTTCTTCGACCTCGTCCCGAGGAAACGACCGAGCTCCGTTGGTTCGAGGGGTCTCGCCGCCACGAAGAGAACCGCTTCAGCTATCCTGAGCTTCTCCTCCATATGGGATCACCTTTATCCGCCCTTCTTCCTCCAGAATCTCCAACTCTCCCTTGTTCGCGAGGAAAATGAGCACGAAAAAGGCAATTACCGCGTGTAGCCAAGAAGGGAAACCCAGTGAGTCGAAGTAGAAGGGACCTTCCTTCAGCCTGTCCAGTATGGCTCTTTCGTAGTTCTTTAAGAGGTAGTCCAAGCCTTTTTGAGGGAGTGGAATAGGCGCTTCCTCGGGGATTTCCTTTTCTTCTGGCGGGAGCAACTCGAGTTCCTCCAGCTCTTCGGCGAGTTCCTCGAGGGGAGGCAATAGGCGGAAGAGGCCCACGCGTATGGGGAGGAC
>CAYNNH010000041.1:0-9611 GCA_964398605.1 uncultured Nitrososphaerota archaeon
CATCTACATAGGGAACCGCGTGGCCCCCCAGCAACCCCTCGAGTATAGGTTGCAGAGGGCGAACGAGGTCATAGACAAGAACTTCCTGCCCCACCTTGGGCGGAAGGAGGAGGACAGGATAAAGAAGGCGGTGATGCTGGCCAACGCCGCCTCTAAGCTCATACAGCTGAAGCTCGGGCTTAGAAAGCCCGACGATAAGGACCACATGGCCAACAAGAGGATAAAGCTCGCCAGTCAGCTCATAGCTAGCCTCTTCAGGATGGCCTTCAGCAAGCTCTGCAAGGACATGAAGTACCAGCTGGAGAAGACCAGCATAAAGAAGTCCATTGACTTCGGGCACCTCGAGATCGCCGTGAGGACGAACGTCATAACCGACACCCTCAGGCACGCCTTCGCGACGGGTAGCTGGACGTACGGGAAAGTCGGGGTCACCCAGCTCCTCGACCGCACGAACTACATGTCGGCGCTGAGTCACTTGAGGAGGACCCAGTCTCCCTTGAGCAGGAGGCAACCTAACTTCGAGGCGAGGGACCTCCACGCGACCCACTGGGGGAGGCTGTGCCCCAGCGAAACCCCCGAGGGGGCCAACTGCGGGCTGGTGAAGAACCTAGCCATCATGGCGAGGGTTTCGAGGGAGGTGGACGAGAGGGCGGTGATGGAGTTCCTCAGGAGGATAGGCCTCGTCGAGTTCGTGAGGGTGGAGGACGGAAAGGTCGTCCTCGCGGACAGGAGGATCAGGGACAAGGGGGCCGAAGTTTATCTCAATGGCCTCCTCGTGGGCTACTGCCAGGATCCCGAGAAGTTTGTGGAGGCCATTAAGAAGGCGAGGAGGAACGGTGAGATAAGTAGCGAAATAAACGTCGGCTACGTGAAGATGGACTGGCCTGACGGTCCCCATTACGAGATCTACGTGAACTGTGATGAAGGAAGGCTCAGGAGGCCCCTCATCGTGGTGGAGAACGGGGTGCCCAAGCTCACGAGGGAGCACGTGGAGAAGCTCAAGAGGGGGGAGATCAGGTGGAGGGACCTCGTCCAAGAGGGGGTCATCGAGTACTTGGACGCGGACGAGGAGGAGAACGCCCTCATAGCCCTCGACGAGGAACAACTCACCGAGGAGCACACGCACCTAGAGATAGCCCCCTGGGCCATGTTCGGCGTGTGCGCGGCCACCATACCCTACGCCGAGTATAACCAGTCGCCTAGGGTTTCCTACCAAGCGGCGATGATTAAGCAGGCCCTCGGGATACCTGGGATAAACTTCCCGCTACGGATGGACTCTAGGTTGCACTTGCTCGTCTACCCGCAGAAGCCCCTCGTCGACTCCGCGCTGAGCAAGTTCATAGGCCTCCACGAGAGGCCCGTGGGGCAGAACCTAATCGTGGCAGTCATCTCCTTCGAGGGTTACAACATGGAGGACGCAATAATCCTCAACAAGGCTTCGGTAGAGAGGGGTCTGGGGAGGTCGATCTCCTACCGCGTCTACGAAACGGCCTGCAAGCACTACATAGGGAGCGAGGCAGACCGCATCATGAGGCCCGACCCCACCGTGAGGGGCTACAAGGGAGACAAATACTACAGGTTGCTCGAGGACGACGGTATCGTAGCCGTCGAGCAAGAAGTCCCGCCCGAAACGGCGCTAATAGGCAAAGTAAGCCCGCCTAGGTTCTTGGCAGGCTACGGGTCGCCTTTTGGAGGTCTGAAGAGGCCCCAACTCCACGATGCTTCGGTAGCGACGAGGCCGTTTGAGGGCGGGACGGTCGACACGATCATCATCACGGAGGACGCAGAAGGGGACATGGTCGTTAAGGTGAGGGTTAGGGAGCAGAGGATACCGGAGTTGGGCGACAAGTTCGCTTCTAGGTACGGGCAGAAAGGCGTAGTGGGCATGATCGTCCCGCCGGAGGACATGCCATACACGGCGGATGGCATAGTGCCCGACCTCATCATAAACCCCCACGCGATCCCATCCCGGATGACCATAGGCCAGTTCATAGAATCGATAGCGGGTAAGGTGGCGGCCTTGCTCGGAATACCCATCGACGGGACGCCTTTCGAAGGAACGAGCGTGGATGATTTAAGGGAATGGCTCAAGAAGCTGGGCTTCCAGTACAGCGGCAGAGAGGTGATGTACGACGGGATGACGGGCGAGCGTATGGAAGCCGATGTCTTCATAGGGGTCGTTTACTACCAGAAGCTCCACCACATGGCGCTCGATAAGCTACATGCCCGCTCGCGAGGGCAGGTGCAGATGTTAACGAGGCAACCCACGGAAGGGAGGGCGAGAGGGGGTGGTCTGAGGTTCGGAGAAATGGAGAGGGATTGCCTCATAGGACACGGAGCGACAGCGCTCATCAAGGACAGATTGCTCGAATGTTCCGACAAGTACTTGCTTTACGTGTGCGAGAACTGCGGATCTTTGGCTTATCACGACAATTTCAAACGCAAGTACATTTGTCCGCTCTGCGGAGAAGAAGCGAAAGTCGCCGGGGTTTACGTTCCCTACGCCTTCAAGCTCCTGCTACAGGAGCTCATTAGCATGTGTCTCTTCCCGAAGATCAAGCTCAAGGAGGTGGGTGAGTAATGGAGAGGGCAGATCTCCCTCCGATTAAGGAGATAGAAAGCATTCAGTTCGGGCTCCTTAGCCCAAAGCAGATCAGAAAAATGGCCGTTGCCGTCATTAGGAACCCCGACACGTACAGCGAGGACGGGAGGCCCATCGATGGAGGCGTTATGGACAGTAGGCTCGGTAGCATGGAGCCTAGGCAGAGTTGCCGCACGTGCGGTCATCCGCCGCAAAGGTGCCCAGGACACTTCGGGTACATAGAACTCGCGAGGCCCGTAATCCACGTGGGGTTCGCCGACGTCATCTACGACCTCCTGAGGGCCTTCTGTAGGAAGTGCTCGCGCATCCTGCTCCCGGAGAAGAGGATCAAGGAAATCAAGAGAGCCATAAAGCGGATCAAAAAGGAAAGGAGGAGAGTTCCGAGGTCTTTCCACATGCAGGTCTTGCGCGAAGCGGCTTCGGCGAAGGTTTGTCCTTATTGCGGGGCGAGGCAGTTCAAAATAGAGTTCACGAAGCCAGCCATGTTCTTTGAGGAAACAGAGAGCGGGGGTGTGAGGAAACTGAGCGCTATAGAGATCAGGAATCGCTTTGAGAAGATAAAGGACTCGGATTTGGAGCTCGTGGGCATAAATCCGAAGACTTGCAGGCCTGAATGGATGATTTTGACCGTCCTGCCCGTTCCTCCCGTATGCATAAGGCCTTCAATCATATTGGAAACAGGGATAAGGTCGGAAGATGACTTAACGCACAAGCTCGTCGACATTGTTCGCATCAACGAGAGGCTAAGGGAGAACATGGAACAGGGATCCCCCACGCCCATCATCGACGATCTCACGGAACTCCTACAGTACCACGTCACCACGTACTTCAACAACGAGGCACCTGGGATTCCGCCAGCGAGGCACCGGTCGGGCAGGCCGTTAAAGACTTTGTTCCAACGCTTGAAGGGCAAGGATGGCAGGTTCAGGGGCAACCTATCGGGCAAGCGAGTGGATTACTGTGCTAGAGCGGTTATATCACCTGATCCCTTCATAGGAATCAACGAAGTGGGGGTTCCGGAAAGTGTAGCGAAAATCCTAACAGTCCCGGAGAAGGTCACTGAATTTAACGTGGAACGTATGAGGCAATTAGTCCTCAACGGGCCCGAGAAGTACCCAGGCGCCGTCTACGTCATCAGACCCGATGGCAACAGAATAAGGCTTGAGTACGCAGCGAGCCGGGAAGCTATAGCGGAGAGCCTCGCCCCTGGGTGGATAGTCGAGAGGCACTTAGTCGATGGCGATATCGTGCTCTTCAACCGACAGCCCTCGCTCCACAGGATGTCGATTATGGCTCACTACGTACGTGTCCTGCCAGGAAACACATTTAGGTTAAATCTGTGTGTATGTCCGCCTTATAACGCCGACTTTGATGGCGACGAAATGAATTTACATGTCCCCCAAAGCGAAGAAGCAAGAAGCGAAGCCGAAGAACTTCTAGCCGTTCAAAATCAAATTCTTTCGCCCAGATACGGTGGCCCTATAATCGGAGCCGTTAAGGACTTCATAACTGGGGCCTACTTGCTGACTAGGAAGGAAACTTTGTTGAATAAAAAGCAAGTCTGCAGGCTTTTGGCTTCCGTGGGTTACGAGGGACCCCTACTAGAGCCCGCTATCAAGGAGCCCGAGCCCAAATGGACTGGGAAGCAGATATTCAGCCTCTTCATCCCCAAGGGCATAAACTACGTCGGAAGGGCGAACATATGCGCCAACTGCAAGAAGTGCTTAAAGGAGAAGTGTCCCTACGACGCGTACGTCGTTGTCAAGGACGGGGAGCTTATTTGCGGAGTCATTGACAAGAGCTCCATAGGGGCCGAGAAGTGCGAAACCCTCTACCACCAGATCGTGAAGGAGTACGGCGTCGAGGTGGGCATGGAGTTCCTCGACAAGATAACCAAGCTCGTGACGCACTTCCTCACCATGTACGGCTTCACTTACTCTCTCGACGAATTGGATGTTCCAAAGGAGCTTAAGGAGCAAATAAGGAAAGTTATTGACAAGTACATCAAGAGGGCGCTAAAGCTCGTTGAGGAGTACAGGAAAGGCAAGCTCGTCATACTGAAGGGCAAGACGCCTGAAGAATCGCTGGAAATTTACATAATGAACGAGCTTTCAAGAGCGAGAGACGAAGCTGGCGCGATAGTTGATAAGTATTTCACTTTGGACAACAGCGGCATCATTATGACGAAGACGGGGGCGAGAGGATCCGCCCTCAACATAGGTCAAATGACGGCCTGCTTGGGCCAGCAAGCCGTTAGGGGAAAGCGCATCTACAGGGGCTATAGGGATCGCGTGTTGCCGCACTTCAAGCCCGGTGATCCGAGCCCGCTGGCGAGGGGTTTCGTTGTGTCGAGCTTCAGGGATGGTCTGAGTCCCGTGGAGTTCTTCTTCCACGCCATGGGAGGTAGGGAAGGACTCGTCGACACGGCGGTGCGCACGCAACAGAGCGGGTACATGCAACGCAGGCTCATCAACGCCCTCGAAGAGCTGAAAGTCGAATACGACGGGACGGTGCGAGACTCGACGGGGACCATCGTTCAATTCAGGTACGGGGAAGACGGTGTGGATCCGGGCAAGAGCGATCACGGAAGGGCCGTTAACGTGAGGAGATTGGTGGAACGCATTGCCTACGTGGACAGAGGGACCCCCGCTCCCAAGTCCTTCATACTCAAGAAGCTGAAGGAATACGAGGAATTCCTCAACGATTACTTAATCAATGAGCTCAAGAATGCCCTCTTAGAGGCGAAGCTGTCTAAGGATGGGGTCCTAGAGGTCATAGAAAGGACGGTAAGGGCTTACCAAGCGGCGCAAATAGAGCCGGGAGAAGCCGTGGGCATCGTGACGAGCCAATCCATAGGCGAGCCAGGGACGCAAATGACGTTGCGAACGTTCCACTACGCGGGAGTTAGGGAAAGAGACGTTACCGTGGGTCTACCTAGGCTCATAGAGATCGTCGACGCAAGAAAGAAACCTTCCACCCCGAGCATGGTTATCTATTTGGACGAGGAGCACAGGAAGGATGAAGAAAAGGCGAAAGAAGTTGCCAAGCGGATAAAGTTCACCTGTCTGGAAAGCGTCACGGACAAGATAGACATCGATTTAGGCCCTGATGGAACAGTCCTCACCGTGAAGCTCGACCCCGAACTCCTCTCGGATCGAGGTTTAACCGCGAAGGACGTGTACCAGATCCTCTCGAAGAAATACTCCAAGTACAAGATCTCCATGCCTAGAGAAGGAGTCATCAAGATAAAGGCTCCAGTTATGACGAGAAAGAAACTCATGAAGTTCTTGAAGCGAATAGGCCAGACCAAGCTGAAGGGAATAAAGGGCATAAAGAACGTTATGGTGACGAAGGAGGGCGACGAATGGCTCATCTACACGTACGGCTCGAACTTGAAGGAGGTGTTGAAGGTCCCGGGAGTGGATCCGACGAGAACCATAACGAACGACATATTCGAAATAGCCGAGGTCCTAGGCATCGAAGCAGCCCGCAACGCGATCATGAGGGAGATAAAGGAAGTCCTAGACGAACAGGGATTGGACGTGGACATAAGGCACGTAATGCTCATAGCCGACGCCATGACGTACAAGGGAAGGATCATGCGCATAGGGAGGTACGGGCTGAGCGGGACGAAGCGGAGCCCCTTGGCGAGGGCGGCTTTCGAGGTCACGGTGAAGGTCCTGCTGAGGGCCGCTTTAAGGGGCGAGGAGGACATCTTCAGAGGGGTAGTGGAAAACATCATAGCGGGCAAAACGGTGCCAGTGGGTACGGGCCTTGTCGAGCTTTATTACCGAGCTACCTGAAGGCTTCGATCTCAAGACCGAATTTAGGAAACTCATGGGCACTGGAAAAGTAATACTAGGCGCCCGCAAGACCATAAGGGAATTAAAAATGGGGAAAATCAAGATGGTCGTGCTGAGCGCCAACTGCCCGAGGGAGTTCGAGGACGATGTTGCATATTATGCGTCCCTCTCGAAGGTTCCTGTGCTGAAGCTCGACAAAACGAACGTTGAGTTGGGAAGGTTGTGCGGCAAACCCTTCATCGTGAGCGTCCTAGGAATTCAGAGCTTTGGTGATTCGAGAATTTCGGAACTCGCGAAGGGTGGTAAGCCACGTCGGAGCTCAGGTTCACGGAAAAGGAGCTAAGGTACATGGGGATGTTCGAGCGCGTGACTGGCGTCGTGCCATGCGACTGTGTAGTGGAAGAAGATGAAGGAAGGATCATCTTCGTCGTGGACAAGGCGGATTACGAGAAAGCGTTGGGAGAGAACGCCATCAATGTGAAGTTTCTTAATACCTTGTTCAACATGAGGGTCGAGATTCTGAAGTACGAAGAAGACCCGATTAGCTTTATAAAGGAGGCGCTCCTCCCAAAGCGAACGGACATGGTGAGGGACATAAGGCTCGCGGAGCGGGGAGGAAGGAAGATCGTGTACGTTGCTGTCGAGCCTAGTCATAAGGCTATCGCGATCGGAAAAGGCGGGAGGAACATACGCAAGGTGCGGAAACTCGCCCGCAAGTATTTCAACATCGACAACGTGGTGATCGTGTAATGGGGAAGGGTCTCTTCGCGGCGAGGAAGCTCCTCAAAGACCGGAAGAAGTTCCGGTGGAGCGAGTACTATTACCGGAGGAAGATGCTGAGGATTAAGGAGAAGTACGACCCGCTCGAGGGAGCCCCCATGGCGAGGGGCATCGTCCTTCAGAAGGTAGGAGTTGAATCGAGGCAACCAAACAGCGCCATACGCAAGTGCGTCCGCGTTCAGCTCATCAAGAACGGGAAAGTCGTGACGGCTTTCGTTCCAAAGGACGGAGCCCTCAACTTCATCGAGGAGCACGACGAAGTCATCATATGCGGGATAGGCGGGACTAGGGGGAGGTCGATGGGCGATTTGCCCGGCGTGCGCTACAAGGTCATCATGGTGAACGGCGTTTCCCTAGACGCCATCTGGAAGGGGAAGAAGGAGAAGCCCATGAAATGACGGAGATAAAGCTATTCGGGAAGTGGAGCTTTGAAGGAATCAAGGTGAGGGATCCGGGGTTAAAAGACTATATCTGCTTGAAGCCCGTCTTCATCCCCCACAGCGGGGGGCGTCATGAGCACAAGCGGTTCGGTAAATCGGAGATTTCCATCGTCGAGAGGCTCGTCAATCAGCTCATGAGGCCCGGACGCTCGGGAGGGAAGAAGGCGAAGGCGATCAACATCGTGAAGCAGGCGTTTGAGATAATCCACTTGAGGACGGGGGAGAACCCCATTCAAGTTTTGGTGAGGGCCATAGAAAACTCCGCCCCTTGTGAAGATTTGACTCGCATCGCTTATGGAGGCATCGTTTACAGGGTTGCTGTTGACGTTTCCCCCCAGCGTAGGGTCGATTTGGCGTTACGCTATTTGACCGAGGGAGCCCGTTTGAGGGCATTTAGGAGTCCTAAGTCTATATCGGAGGCTTTGGCGGAGGAGTTGATACTCGCGGCTCAGGATAGCAACGAAAGTTATGCCATCAGAAAGAGGGCTGAGCTAGAGAGAATAGCCCTCTCCTGTAGGTAGAAATCTCAATTTTGGTGCGGCCGGCGGGATTTGAACCCGCGACCACCAGCGTGGCAGGCTGGTGTCCTACCAGACTAGACGACGGCCGCTTTTCATCTATCGCGTAGGCCTTTATGGGTCTTTCTCCGCTTCCTTTATAAAAACGGCTTAAAGTGTAAATGGGTGCGACCATGGAACGATGGAAAATTATAACGTGGATAACGGCTCTGACGATACTCACGGCCATGCTCTACGTAACGACCCTCCCCATCCCCAAGGCGAAAGCCCAGGGACCTCCTCCGGGTTACGAGTCCCACCCGCCGATATACATCGTAGGGGATGCGGCCCTCGACGCTTTCCCGAACAAGACGGGTAGCGGGACGCCCGACGACCCATACATCATACCTTATTACCCGGGAATCACGCACTTCGCAATAAACGCGAGCGATCCGAGAATGGATCCCAACGCGGTTGCGGGGATAGATATCCGCGGGATCACGAACCGTTGCGTCATCATACGCAATTGTTACGTGTACGATGGAAACCTGAAGAGGAATCAAGGGATTCACCTAGAGGGCATAGCCCCGCCCGGAAGGAACAGGCATTGTTGGATTAAAATTGAGAACGTCATAGCCGTGAACAACGATCCCGACATTGGGTTAGCGTCGAGCAACAACATCACGATAGCGAGTTGTTCCCTGCAAGGACCAGCTAAGGACGCGATATGTCTGTACGGGGGGACTGAGTATTTCATCACCATAGTGAACACTCGGACCACGGGAACCGATTACGGCGTAGACGGCAGTAGCGTCCGTTGGTTGAACATCACGAATTGCTACTTCGAAGGAGCTAGTGGGGCAGGGGTTCCTTGCGTAGAACTAGTAGACGTCGCCTACGGGATATTGCATAATGTCACAGCGTCGAGCGATGGCCACTACGCTTTCCGCATCGCGAATTCGGTTAACGTAAACATAACGGGGGCGACAGCCATAAGCAATACCGGAGGCTTCTACATTTGGGGAACCAGTCCCGCCACTTCCCAGCGCATCACGATAAACGGTAGCGCAGTAGAAGACACCATTTGCGGGATATACATCACGGGAGCGGGGTACGTCACGGTCAACAACACGGTAATCGGGAACGTGCGTTACGGAGTTTACGTGGAAGACAGCGTAGGGATAACCATTGATCGATGCGCCTTCGTCAACTTCACTAGAGATGTCACGAACTTCGGAGTTTACGCGAGAAACTCAAACTACACGCTGATAAACCGTACATCTTTCCTCTACAGCTGGATAGGCGGGAAAACATCAACGGGAGTCGAGACGAGTGGTTGCTATTACGTGTACATTCAGAACTCGTTGTTCCACAACTTGAGTTATGCGGGCGTGAACTTCTACTTCGGAGGGGCTCGATACCTCTTCGTGGACAGTTGCAACTTCACCCAAATAGGGCAATACGGCGTCCGCAACTATGACAACAACTA
>CAYNNH010000042.1:0-9409 GCA_964398605.1 uncultured Nitrososphaerota archaeon
GCCATCAAGTACGTGGTCCTCGCCGCTAGCGACGTTGGGGCGGCTTACGGAGGAGTGCGCGCTTTCGCCGAGTGGTACGGAATGCGGGTGGACGTGGTGACGGGGCCAGCCACGGATACGGTCATAGGCAGGAAGATCGTGGCCGCGAGGACGGGCGTGAAGGCGATTAATGCTCTTACCCCTGATTTCTCGCAAGTGGTGGAGGAAATCGTCGAGAAGGTGGCGTCCTAACAACTTCTTTATTTCGGGAGAGTTTCCCTTTGATGGTCAGGATAGGAATTCTAGGTAGGCCTAAGGAATGGGAAAGTCGTCAAGTACATGAAGCGGCGAAAAAGGCGGGTCATGAAGCTTTCTGGATTGACTGGACCAAGTTGGGGCTAGTTTTGGGCGTTGATGGAACAAGGAGCGAAGTTAGGGAGGCGGAGAAAGCCGATGTCATCCTCTTCAGGTTGCACAAGATAAGGAAGTACGAGATATTCGGGAGGGCCGTTCCGGCTGAAGACGATGCGAGCCTCGCGATTGCCGCTTGCTTCGAGCAAATGGGGATCCCCGTCATAAATTGCGCCGAGAGCGTTTCCATATCCCAGAGCAAGTATTATGCAAGGTTGCTGACCATGAAAGCGGGTCTCCCAGCCCCCCTAACGTGCTACGCTTACGACGCCGAGACCGCTCTTAGGCTCTTGGACGAGGTCATAGGCTATCCCGCCGTCATAAAGCCCATAGCGGGCTCGTGGGGAAAGGGCATAACGAAGGTTCACAACAGGGCGGAAGCGGAACAGGACTTGAAGATGAGGGAGAGCTTCCCCGTCATCATCGAAGAGTACGTGGAGAAAGTGGGGAACCGCGACATAAGGGTCTTCGTCATAGGGGACGAGGCCGTGGCGGCCATGTATAGGATAGCGAGGGAAGGCACGTTCATAACGAACGTGCACAGGGGCGGTAGGGTGAAGGGATTGGAAACCATACCGGAGGATTTGGCGGAAATGTCGGTGAAAGGGGCAAAGGCCGTTGGGTTGGGGTATGCCGGAATGGACTTTATGGAGGACCCGCAAAGAGGTTATCTGTTCATCGAAACGAACTCGGTTCCAGGTTTCTGGGGATTGATGCACGCCACTGGGAAAAACATGGCGCCCAAGATCGTTGAATATCTAGTGAAAGTGGCAAAAGGTGAAATAGAGCCGCCCAAACCGAGAATACACCATCAACCAGAACGCGTTCTCCGCCTACCTTAATTTGAGGACGGAATAGGAGAACTTAAAGGAAATAAATAGGGGTTCAACTCACACGTAACATGGCCATACCGGCGGCTTGCAAGATAGCGTCGGTTGCGAGCTTAGTGGATCTCTCGGACATCAAGGACTTCGAAGCGGTGATGGGAGACGAGGGAGATGTGATCCTCGTTCGTTGCCTGAGAAGCTACGGCGCCGTGGATGAAATCGAACTCCCGACGGGAAGGCTTGCGAAGCTCAGGATAGGGGACACTCTGCTCGGCGTTTTGGGCAATAGGGATGCCACTAAGGCCATCGTAGGTGGGATACCCAAAGGGGGAATAGACGTTTCGAGCAAGACGACGTTGCACTTGCTCAACGCCGGAGGGGTCATCGGGGTTGCGAAATCGTTCTCCATCGAGAGGGGAGGGAGTCCTCTTCCCCTCGAGCCCCTTGGAATAGCCGTTAAGGAAGACGGGAGTTCCGTTAACTTGAGGGATTACGCCATCGCTCCTTGGGCGAACAAGCTGAAGAAAGTCCCTCCGATCATAATGCTCGTTTCCACGAGCATGGAATCGGGCAAAACGACCACCGCCGTCGAGATCATCTACCACTTCGTGAGGGAGTTGGGACTGAAGGTGGCAGCCGTCAAGCTCACGGGGGTTGCAAGGTTAAAAGACTTGCTCGCGATGAAAGACGCGGGGGCTGAGCCTTGCCTAAGCTTCGTTCACGCGGGTTTACCTTCCACGACTACCGATAGGGAGAAGGTGATCGCGGCGGCGAAAGGCCTACTCAACTTCGTCAGTAGGAAGAACCCCGACTTCATAGTCGCGGAGATGGGCGGTAGCTTGTTCGGCGAGGGAGTCCCGTACGTGCTAAGCGACAAGGAGATCATGCGCAAAGTGAAGGCGGTGGTTCTTTCCGCCATGGACGAAGTGGGCGCCTACGGAGGGGTCATGTTGCTGAGGGAAAAGTACGGCATAGAGCCCCTCGCCGTAACGGGACCCGCCACCGATGACATAGCTGGCGTTCGCAGAGTTCGGGAAAACACGGGGGTTCCCGCGTACAACATGTTGAAAGGCGCGGGACCGGAGAAGCTCGTGAAGGCTCTCATGGAGAAGCTGAAGATCAAACGAAGAAAATAGCCCGAGACACACTATAGATGGAAAGCTACCTAGACGAGTTTCCAGCCCTCAGGGAGTACGCTTACCTCAACACGGCATCCGAGGGACTTTTGCCTTCTAGGTCGGCAAAAGCTTTGAGCGAGTACGCCCGCCGCAGGCAACTGGGGAGCCTCAGCTTCGACGAATACAGGGAAAAGGTCGAAGAAACGAGGAAGTTGATAGGAAAGCTCATAGGGGCAAGAGAAGATGAAATTGCCCTCATGCAGAATACCTCGGAAGGACTAAATGTCGTCATTAACTCGCTGGAGTGGGAACGCGGAGATAGTGTTGTCACATGCGACCTTGAATTCCCCACTGTCGTTTTCCCGTTGCAAAAGCTCAGGAAAGAACTTGGGGTTGAGCTGAGGGTTATGAGGAGCATTAATGGCGTGGTACCCGATTCGGAGGTCGAGAGGTGCATCGACGAAACAACCAAGCTCGTTTGCGTCAGCCACGTGGAATTCGCCACAGGGTACAAGTTCGACCTCCGCAAGATATCCAAGCTTTGCCGGGAGTATCAAGCCTTCTTATTGGTAGACGGAGGCCAATCGGTCGGGGCTACTGGAATTCGCGTGAGAGAAGCTGGCGTCGATTTCCTCGCTAGCTCGGGGTCGAAGTGGATGCTAGGACCGGAAGGAACCGGGTTCCTTTACGTGCGCAAGGATCTAGCCGATGAGTTGGAGCCTCCGAGGATTGGATGGCTTTCCGATAAGCGTCCTGGCGATTTCTCTTTCAGGGAGTACGAGCTGGCAGATGGAGCGAGGCGTTTTGAGTGCGGGACGGTGAACATGGGAGGGTTTGCAGCCCTTGGAGAGTCCGTCCGCCTCTTGCTGGAAGTGGGCGTAGAAAAGATCAAGCAACGCGTGGAGAATTTGTCCAGCTATTTGAGGCGAGAATTGGCAGAGATCGTGGAAGTCGTAGGGCCTAGGGACGAGGAACATTCCTCCGGGATCGTTTCCTTCAGACACCCTAGGGCTGATGGGCTCTTTCGGGAGTTGATGAAACGAAAAGTGGTCGTTTCTTTGCGGCTCGGGATGGTCAGGGCTTCAACTCATTTTTACAATAGCGAGGAGGACATCTCCAAGTTGCTGGAAATCGTAAGAAAATCGTCCACTCGCTAGCGCTCCCCTAAGAAGAGCAATTTGAGGGCGGTTAAAGCGTAAGCTTTCGCCGTCGGCTCGAGGCTACTTACTCTAGCGTATTCGTCGGGACCGTGAGCCCTCCCTCCCGAACAACCCAAGTCCACGGCGTCCATCATTTTCCCGAGGAAGACCACGTCGGAAGAGCCTGCTCTCCCCAACTTCTTCGGCGGCGAGCCTCTTATTTGCGTGACCGCCCAGTCTATCGCCTTGACGAGGGGGGAAGACGTATCGACTTCGTGGGGAGGGGCGCTGAACATGACTTCGAGCTCGAATCGCAAATCCCTTTCTTCGCACACCTCGCTTAGCAAGCTTTCGACTTGTTTTACGATAAAGGAGGTATCCGTTCCCGGGAGAAGGCGAAAGTCTACCGTGAACTCGCAATAATCGGGCACCACGTTTACCTTGATTCCCCCTTTGATGGTTCCTACGTTGTAGGTGGGTCTTTTGAGCACGGGGTGCTCGCGAATCCCCAAGTCGATTTCAGAAAGTCGCCTTATCGCTTCAACAGCCCCTTGAATGGCGTTTCTTCCAGCCCTTGGGAGACTTCCGTGGGCGCTTTTCCCGTAAATTTTCACTTTCAACCAGAGGACTCCTTTCCTAGCCACGATTATGTCGAGGGCCGTAGCTTCGCCCACGATCGCGTATTTCCCCTTTACAAATCCTTTCTCCAGCAAGTAGCGAGTGCCGTGGCTCGCATCGCCTTCTTCGTCCGCTACTGCCATGAGGAGGACGCCTCCCTGTAAGTCGTCCTCGACGAGCGAAAGGGCTTTGAACGCGTGCATCATGCAAGCCAAGCTCCCTTTCGTGTCGCAAGTCCCCCTGCCGAAAATTTTGTCCCCCTCGATGGTTGGAACGAACGGATCTTTCGTCCAACCTTCCCCAGCGGGAACGGTGTCGTGATGGGCGTTCAGGACGAGGACGGGGGCGCCTCCTAGGGAGCAAAGCACATTGTACATGGTCACTCCTTTTAGAGAAGCGGGGATTATTCGAGGAGAGAAACCAGATTCTTCTAGGAACTTGTGGATGAAATAGGCGATCTCGGGATTGTCTCCGGGCGGGTTTTCCGACCTAATGCGGACGAGCGAAGAGAGCGTTTCAACTATGTCCTTCGTCCGTATGGCACCCAGAACTCTCTCGACTTCGGCCCTCACTACGCTTCGTACACTATTTTGCCCCTGCCGGGGATCCAGTCGATGGTCACGCCTATGAGTCCCTTCTGCATGCGGTACTGGTACACGCCTCGGATGAGTTCCGCCTGTTCTATCCGCCTCCTAAGGAGAACTTCCGAACCTATGTCGCTACGGTGGAAAAGCCCCCAGCCGTCAAGTAGCCTCACGTAGGGGATGCAACGCTCGGCTATCTTGCTTGCTTCCGGTATGGTTTCCGCTTTCGCGAATATTTCCACCATCCTAGATCCCGTCGTGTACATGTTCCCGTCTTCTCGCAAGTCCAGAGCTCCGTAGAACACTTTGCCTCCCTGCTCCTCGATGGCCTTCTCGTCGACGTGAGCAGGGTGTCCCTTCGCCAAATCCCTGCGGTCAGGGTAGCCTTTGGGCGCTATGGCTTTGACGACCGTTGCGCATTCCTCGAACTCCAGCTTTATCTTGTGCAAGCTCTCCCGCAAAATGGCCTCGCATATGTCCACCATGTCGGTCTGCATAATGGGGAGGACGTTCACGTTCTCCGGGTCGCCGAAGCGGCTGTAGAATTCGATGATCGTCGGACCCCACAGGGGAGTAAGCATCATCTGCCCTGCTATGGTCCCCTTGTACGTCTCGCCCACTTCTTGCTGGAGGGCTTTGAGGCAAGCGTCTACTATTTCGACGGAGCGGTCGTACTCTTCCTGCGTCAAGAAGGGAAGGAGCATGCCAGGCCCGGATATGCTGCCCATGCCGCCCGTTTCGGGGCCTATGTCGGCCTCGTAAGCGTTCTTGTTGTCCTGAACGACGGGCAGGGGCTTCAAAGTCTTGCCGTCGGTGAAGGCTTGTAGAGTGTACTCCGGGCCCTCGACCTTTTCCTCGATGAGGATGCGGTCCTCGATGTCCGTGTACTTCTTCATGTGCTTCTCAGCGATGTCGATGACGTGCTTCTCCTTGACCTTCCTCTTCTCCTCGCTGAGGTAAACTTTGAGGTCGGCGATCACCTTGACGCCCTTACCTCCCGCCTGACGGGCGGGCTTGAGGGCGACGCTCTCCGCGTATTCGCGTATGTACGCCAAGGCGTCCTCCACGTTCCTGAAAGCTTTGAAGCGCAAACGTCCCGGGATCTTGTACTTCCACATGAGGCGGCGCATGAAAGCCTTGGAACGCTCGATTTCGGAGCACTTTTCCGTAGCTCCAACGCACGGAATGCCCCGTTTCCAAAGCTCGTCCGGAACTCCGTGGAATTGGGGTTCTTCGGGTCCGATGAACACGAAATCGGCCGATATTTGCTCGGCTACGTCCGCTACGAATTTGGGATCCGTTTCGGAGCCCCTGAAAAACTTCCCCCCGCTCCGCAAGCAAAGCCTGTATATGCCAGGGTTGCAGGAAGACATGATGGCGAAGAGCTTCGGCTCGTGGACGCTTCTACAGAGGGCGTCGGCGATGGCGTGCTCCCTCGCACCGTGCCCAACCAAGAGAACTTTCATCGTCGAAAGAGGAACGCTAG
This sequence comes from uncultured Nitrososphaerota archaeon, assembly GCA_964398605.1. Taxonomy (GTDB): domain Archaea; phylum Thermoproteota; class CAYNNH01; order CAYNNH01; family CAYNNH01; genus CAYNNH01. Next base: position 6,163 of record CAYNNH010000042.1, read on the forward strand.
GATAAGAAGTTGAGTATTACAACAAGCAGATAAGGAGGGACGACGTATCACACGATGCCCGACGTTGCCGTTGTGGCAGGGAGCAAATCCGACGAACCCATCGTGAAGAAGGTCGTGGAAACTCTGGAGAAATTGGGCATAAGCTACGAGGTGAGGTATCTTTCGGCCCACCGAAACCCCAAGGAACTCGAGGCGTACGTAGAAACGAGCGACGCCAAAGTCTTCATAGGCATCGCCGGATTGGCTGCTCACCTTCCAGGGTTCATCGCGTCGAGGACGTTGAAGCCCGTGATAGGAGTTCCCGTGAGCGGTAAATTGTTGGGACTAGACGCTCTCCTGTCCATAGTGCAAATGCCAAAGGGAGTTCCAGTCGCTTGCGTGGGGATAGATAACGGCGTTAATGCGGCGTTGCTCGCGGCGAGAATTTTAGCCTTGCAAAGCAAGACTTTAGCCGAAAAACTTTCAAGAAAGCGTTAGCTGGCTTTTTTAACGGTTAAAGTTACAATTGCGTGGAGTGGACTTACGCGAAAGCAGGCGTGGACGTTGAGAAGGTAAAGTCGTTTCACGAAGCGGTGTGGAGCCTGCTGAAGAAGACTTTTGCGTTTAGAAGGGGTAAGCTGGGCGAGGTTTGTGAGGACATCCTCGGTCATTACGCCGGGGTAGTGGACATCGGGGGAGGGAAGTTGCTCGCCGTCCACGCCGATGGCGTCGGCACGAAAGTCCTTATCGCTCAAATGATGGAGAAGTACGACACCGTTGGGATCGATTGCGTGGCGATGAACGTGAACGACCTCCTTTGCCTAGGCGTCGACCCCGCCATCTTCGTCGATTACATCGTGGTCGAAGAGGTGCGCCACGACATGTTGCTCGAGATCATGAAGGGACTCGTGAAAGGGGCAGAAGAGGCCGGCGTGGCCATAGTAGGAGGGGAAACCGCCGTAATGCCCGATGTCGTTAAGGGCGTCGACGGAAGAGGCTTCGACTTGGCTGGCTTCTGCGTGGGGTTCGTGGATGCGGACAGAATAATTACCGGAGGGAAGGCCCGAGAAGGCGATGTGGTGATAGGGCTCAAGAGTAGCGGGATACACAGCAACGGGCTCACCTTGGCGCGGAAGGTCCTCCTCTCGAAGTACGGTGTGCACGACATCCCCCCGGAGTTGGGCGTGGAATTGGGGGAAGAGTTGCTCAAGCCGACGAGGATATACGCCAAGGCAATTAGGGGGCTCCTCGAGAACGTAGAAGTGAGGGCGATAGCCCACATCACCGGAGGAGCTTACTCCAAACTCGAGAGGGTGTGTAGGTATTCGGGGAAGGGGATGTTGCTCGACAAACTTCCCGAGCCCCACCCGATATTCAGGCTGATCCAAAGGGAAGGGAGGGTCAGCGACGAGGAGATGTACCGAACGTTCAACATGGGCGTGGGCATGTGCGTCGTGGTGAAGGCGGAAGAAGTCGAGGACGCTCTCGACATCTGCGAGAAGGAAGGGTATGAAGCGAGCGTAATAGGCAGGATGATTCGGGAGAAAGGCGTCTTCTTGGAAGTCAAAGGAAAGAAGCTGAAGCTCGCCTAGACCGTTTTATTAGCCACGAGAAAATAGAGGTTGGAAAGGGAGAGGAGAATAGTCGGAGAAGTCCTAGCAAGTACTAGCCTTGCCGTAGCTGGAGAAATCATCACCGGCACGATCTTGATAAGCTGGAGGGAGTTTTTCAGGCTCATACCGGGCTTGTTGGTCCTCGTCCCCGTGGCCCTAGATTTAAGGGGGTGCATATCGTCGACATTCGCCGCCCGCTTGGGAACGGGCATACACCTAGGCCTCGTGGGGAGGGAGTTGGGGTTCAACGACGAGCTCAAGCAGAACATATTCGCCGTTTTCGCTCAGGCCAGCATAGTGGGCCCTTTCATGGGAATTCTGGCGTACGCGCTCTTGCGGGCGCTCAAAATGCCCTCGGCGAGCCTATTGGTGCTGGTCTTCATATCGACGGTGGGTAGCGTCCTAGCGGCGTGCATCCAGACGTGGATTACCATAGCGATCGCCTTCCTGTCGGCGGAGAAAGGGCTCGACCCGGACAACGTTACCATACCCCTGTGCACCATGATGGGCGACTTCGTGGCGGGAGGTAGCCTCGTCATAGCGGCGAAACTCTGGTTGCTGATGGGCATTGCCGGTTTATAGTTGCAAGAAAATCCTGGCGGAATCCCTGCCCGTCCTATTCGCCGTCCTCACCTTATCCGTGGTGTCGGGACTCTTTTTGGGGAGCGGCGAAGAAGTCTTCCTCGCCAGACCCGCCTTGCTCTTCGTGACCCCCATTTTCATAAACACAGTAGGCGATTTGGCGAGCATACTCGCGAGCAGGATCACGAGCGGCCTAGCGCTGGGAACTATTAGCGAAAAGCTGGGGGATCCCGTCTTGAGGAAGAATCTAAGGCTGCAAGTGGGCGTAGGGCTCGTTTTGTCCTTAGTCACGGGGGCTATAGGACTGGGCGTCGATTACGCGATGGGAGGGGGTTCCTTGCTCGTGTTCGCCGTGATCTCCCTCGCGAGCGCCGTATCCGTCGTCATCATGTGCTTGTTCAGCATCCCCGTGGCCGTGCTTACGCACCGGAAAGGCTGGGACCCCGACAACATCGCCGCCTCCGTTCTTTCCACGTGCGGGGACTTGACCGGGATAGGGGTCCTAGTCCTCCTAGCTAGGCTACTCTTGGGGTAAAGCGGCAACCCGCAATTCCGACACGTCCGGGCCCTTGAGGAGGAGGACTTTCGCGTCTATGGGGATCCCGTAGTTGGCGGCGGAGAATATGGACACCAATCGCCCGTCGAAAAGCCACCGAGAGCCTTCCGGAATGGCTTCATGAGCTCTGATGAAAAGGTCTAAGCCGTTTCGATTCATGAACTCCCTTAGGGGCTTTTTCCCGTAGTAGAATATCCCGGGGCCCCGAAAACTGGGGGCGAATTCCTCGACTTCTTCCCGAGGATCGTTCCAGAGGGTTTGGAAAGCCACGGGGTTCCTTTCATCGACTTCCACCAGCCCTTTGGGGATTTGGGCGATGTCCTCGGGGCTTTTGACTCCCTTCGCAAGCCCTCCGTGGACGAGGAAATACGAGTCGTTGAGGAGCGCCGCGTAGGGGAGTTGAGAGAAGACCTCGCAGAAGCGGAGGTAAATGTCGTAACCGTAAGCCGACGTAGCTTGATGGAGGAAGCCGTAGTAGGGGTGGGTTAAGGTAGTTTCGTGATTCCCCCTTAGGAGG
>CAYNNH010000043.1:0-9311 GCA_964398605.1 uncultured Nitrososphaerota archaeon
GTGCGGGGGGTGGGATTCGAACCCACGAAGGCCTACGCCACAGGGGCCTGAACCCTGCGCCTTTGACCTGGCTCGGCCACCCCCGCATACTATCCTCGTTGCACGCCTTAATTTACTTCGCGAAGCTTTCTTGTGGTAACGAACCTCCCCGCCGAGGCGAAGGCGAAGTGGGCGGAAGTGAAAGTGGCGAAGAGCAAGGAGGAGAAGATAAGGCTCATGCAGGAGTTCTTGTCCCTCGTCCCGAAGCACAAGGGAACGGCAAAGCTCATCGCTCACGTAAAACGCAGAATAGCCGTTCTCAAGCAGGAAATAGAGGAGGAGAGGAGAGCCGCCAAGAGGGTTGGTAGGTACAACCCCTTCGCCATCAAAAAGGAAGGAGCGGCTCAAGTACTGCTCGTAGGGGTGCCGAATTGCGGCAAGAGTACTTTGCTAGCCCACCTCACGAACGCGAAACCGAAGATATCGCCCGTGCCTTACACGACGAAGTTGCCGGAAGTGGGCATGATGGACTTCGAGGACGTGCAGTTCCAGCTCGTGGAAGCCCCTTCTTTCAAGCGGAATCTGGAGGACCCTTGGAACGCCCGCATAATTTCGATGGCGAGGAATGCCGACGCCATCGTGGCGGTAATAGACGTTGACAGGCCCATCGAGCTCCAGGTGAAGTTCGTGGAAGATTTCCTAGAGGCGGCGAAGATAGTCCCGAGGGCAGAAGCCCCCGTCGTCAAAATCGAGAAGAGGCCAAGGGGCTTTGGGATCCAATTGGTGGGCAGGTTGAAGGGCGCCAGCATCGTGGACTTGCGCCGCCTCCTCCACAGCTATCGCATAATGGACGCGTTGGTGAAGGTGAAAGGCGAGGCCACGTTGGACGACGTCGAGGAAGCGCTGTTCTCCGATCCTCAATACAAACCCCTCATCCTGCTGTTCAATCGACCTTGTGACCTAAAAACGGAGTATCCCTCCATCTGCTTTGAGCGAGGCGAAGAGTTCAAGCGGGAGTTCGGGAAGCTTTTGTTCAAGACGTTGAAGCTAATCAGGATTTACACGAAGCCCGTGGGAAGGCCTCCCACGCCCGAGCCCCTCATCCTAAAGGAAGGGGCGACGGTTGCCGACGTGGCGAGGAGCATCCACAAGGACTTCGTGAAGAAGTTCGCGTACGCCCGGGTCTGGTCCAAGAAGTCGACCATAAACCCCAGGAGAGTGGGGCTCGATTACCCCCTCAACGACGGAGATATCGTCGAAATAAGGCTCAAACGCTGAGTTCTAGCATGCGCTCGATGGCCTTCCTCGCCCTCTCAGCTATCTTCTCGTCCACTTTCACTTTGTACTTGCGGTCGCGCAAGGCGAGGTAAACTCCTTCGACGGTGTTCGCTTTCATCATGGCGCACACCATGTCGGGCCTGAGGAAGTAGAATTTTTTGTCGGGCATTTCCCGAGCCAAGCGATAGGCGTGCCCGATTTCCGTCCCCACCACGAACTCCTCGGCGGGTTCCGAGAGGGCGTACTTAAGCATCTTGGACGTGCTGCCCACGTGGTCGGCTAGCTTTTGGACTTCTGGCCAGCACTCGGGGTGGACCATCACCTTCGCTTCCGGGTGGAGCTGTCGAGCCCTTTGGATGTCTTCGGGGAGGGCGATGACGTGGACGTAGCAGAAGCCGTTGGGAGGCGCGGGGATGATCTTCTTGCTGGGATTCTTCTGCTGGGCGAACCAAGCGAGGTTGGCGTCGGGACCGAATATGACCTCTTCTGCCTCTATTTTCGACACGAGCTCTGCGGCGTTCGCGGAAGTGCAAACGTAATCCGCTTCCGCTTTCGTTTCGGCGAGCGAATTCACGTAGACAACGGAAGCCGCCTCTGGGTGCTTTTTCTTCAGGTATAGCAGGTAATCCCTTGAGAGCATTCCTGCAAGCGAGCATAAGGGTGTAGGGTGGGGGATTACGACTTCCTTATCGGGGTTCAGGATGGCGGCCGTTTCCGCCATGAACTTCACGCCGCAGAAAACGATCATCTCGCACTCCAGCTCGGTGGCCTTTCGGGCGAGTTGGAGGCTATCCCCGACGAAGTCCGCGATCTCCTGAACGGCGCTGTACTGGTAGTTGTGGGCGAGAATGACAGCCCTTCGCTCCTTCTTCAGCTTCTCTATTTTCTCCCTAAGTCGGGAAAGAGCTTCGCGCTGTATCTGCTCCGCCCGCTCGATGCGCTCGACGCGTTCGATCAAGCCAGATTATACATGAACGCCTAAATACGGTTCACGTCGTTTTCACGAGGCGTTCCAACAGGGCTTTGTATTCCCGCATGATGGAAGCCAGCCTCTCAGGATCCTTCGCTTCCGCGTAAATACGGTAGATGGGCTCCGTCCCGCTCGGCCTCATGAGGACCCAACTCGAGTCCTCGAACCATATCTTCACGCCGTCGATGGTCTCGATCTTCACTCCGTGTCCCGAAACTTCTTCTCTCAACCGCTCCAGTACTTCGGCCTTGCGCTCGTTTGGACAGAAGACCTTGTCCTTGTCCCCGTAAAATCTGGGCAGTTCCTCTACGAGCTCGGAGAGCTTCTTGCCCGTCCTCTGCATGATGTCGAGCATGAGGGCAGTGGTCATCGCCCCATCCCGGACGGGCTGGTGGGGCCCGTACATTATCCCCCCGTTTTCCTCCCCTCCAAGGGAGTAGCCTTTCTCCACCATGACACGGGAAACGACGACGCTCCCCACCTTCGTCCAGAAGACTTTCCCGCCGTACATGTCGGCGATTTCCTTCACGATCTGGGAAGAGCTGACCGGCGTCACGATCGTTTCGCCCGGGTGTTCCATGAAGTAGTATTTTTCCACAATAGCGAGGCTCTTGTCCCCCCAGTGAACCTCGCCGCGTTCGTCGACGAAAATGGCCCTATCGGCGTCCCCATCGTATCCCACGCCCAGATCAGCCCCCGTGGCCTTCACCACTTCCGCCAAGTGGCGGAGGCTCTTCTTCGTCGGCTCCGGCTCCCTGCCCGGGAAGCGCCCGTCTACGTTGGAGTTTATGGCGAGGACTTCGCACCCTAGGAGGCTTAAGAGCTTGGGGGCCGCGAGGGCTCCGACGCCGTTCCCGGGATCTACGACCACTTTGAACTTGCGTTTGCGGATTCCTTCCACGTCCACGTGGCTCATGATGGCTTCGACGTATTCATCAATGATTCCCGGCATCCGTTGAACTTGGCCTACTTTTTCCCACGGGGCTTTCCGATACTTCTTGCCGAAGAATATGTCCTCGACTTTCAGCTCTTCCTCGCGTGAGATCTCGACGCCGTCAGCCGCCACGACCTTGATCCCGTTGTACTCGGGAGGGTTGTGGGAGGCCGTCACGACTACCCCACCGTCGATGTCCTTCGTCTTGATGGCGTACTGGATGGCGGGGGTAGGGGCCATCCCCACGTCGAAGACATCGCACCCAACGGACGTTAAGCCCCCGATGACAGCGCTCTTCAGCATGGGACTGCTTATCCGCCCATCGCAACCCACTATTAAATCGCCTCCCCCGAAGTACTCGCCAACGGCCATGCCTATTTCGGCCACGAAAGGAACCGTGAGGTCCTTGTTGACGACGCCTCTTATGCCGTTCGTCCCGAAGAGCCTGCCCATCTCACATGATGCGTGTGGGCTCTAGTATGCTTTCTTCCACCGATTTGGAGTGGCAGATGGTCACTCCGCTCACTATGGTGACGTTATCGGCCACTTCCACGTAATCGCCGAGCAGGGCTTCCTCCTCTATCTTGACCCACTTGCCTATCATCGCCGACTTCCCGATGATGGCCCCTTTGATCGATGTGTAGTTGTCGACGGAAACGTCGTCGAAGAGGATGCTGCCCTCGATTCGGCAACCTTCCCCAACCGAAACCCCGTTCCCGAGGACCGTGTAGGGGCCTATGTAGCTACCCTTTCCTATTTCCACATCGTCCCCAATGACCGTGAGGTTGCTGATCTTCGCCTCCGGATGTATCTTGGCGTTTTCGCCTATGACAGGGTTTTCGGCCGCCAATTTCTCCAGCAACAAGCGATTCGCCCTCAAGTAATCGGCGGGAACGCCTATGTCGACCCACATCCCTTCGTGGCGGTACGCGTACAGCTTCCGCTCCTCCGCCAGTTTCGGGAAGACCTCGACCTCTAGGGAGATCTTGCGCTCCTCCTCGGGTATGTAGTCGAATATGGACGGGTCGAGAACGTACACTCCCGCGTTCACGGGTTTCTTGGTCCCGGGGGCCAAGGTGGGCTTCTCGACGAACCTTTTCACCCTCATGTCCTCGTCCACGTCGACGACCCCGTACCTGCCGGGGTTCTCGATTTCATAAAGGCATATGGTGCCCACGGCGCCTTCCTTCGATCGGTGCGCCTCCACGAGGGCGGAGTAGTTTATGTCGGAGAAAATGTCGCCGTTCATCATGAGAAATGGCTCGTCGCCGAGGAGCTTGCGGGCGTTGAGTATGGGGCCCGCCGTGCCCAAAGGCCTCTTCTCCCTCGAGTACCGGATGATGACCCCGTGCCTCGAAGTCCCGAAGTACCTCATGATCGTTTCCGCCATGTAGTTCACAGCCAAAATGACCTCGTCTATTCCGTGTTTGGCGAGGTTCTCGATCGTCCAATCGAGAATGGGCCTATTGGCAACGGGGAAGAGCAATTTTGGAAGAGTGCAACTCAAAGGTCGGAGGCGCGTCCCGAAACCTCCCGCGAGAATGAGGCACTTCATGCTATGGAATTACCCCGTCAAAACTAGTATTTTACGCCAGATTTTGATACGATGGACGTCCGCGAATACGGGAAAATACTCGTGACAGGAGGGGCTGGGTTCATAGGAAGCCACTTGGTCGACGCTCTCATGGAGAAAGGTTGTAAGGTCGTTTGTTTCGACAACCTAAGCACGGGAAAGCTAGAAAACATCAAGAAATGGCTCAACCATCCCAAGTTCACGTTCGTGAAGGGCGATCTGCTCGACAGAGAAGCCGTGAGAAAAGTGGCGGATTGCGACGCTGTCTTTCATCTGGCGGCGAATCCGGAGGTTAGAATAGCGGCCACTCACCCGTCGGTTCACTTTGAGCAGAACATCGTCGCCACTTTCAACCTGCTCGAGGAACTCCGCCTCGCGGGCAAGGTAAAGCTCTTCGTCTTCACGTCTTCCTCCACCGTCTACGGTGATGCGGAGGTGATGCCTACTCCGGAAACGTACGCTCCTCTGATTCCAATATCGACTTACGGAGCGGCCAAGTTAGCTTGTGAGGCGCTCATAGCCTCCTACGCGAAAATGTACGGGTTCAAGGCGGTCATCCTGCGCATAGCGAACGTGGTAGGCCCCCGCATGACCCACGGCGTCATATTAGACTTCATAGCGAAGCTAAGGAGGAATCCGCGCGAGCTGGAAATACTCGGCGATGGGACGCAGTGCAAGTCCTACTTGCACGTGAAGGACTGCGTAAACGCCATTCTGATTGCCGCAGAAAAGTCCGAAGAGCAGGTTTCCATCTACAACGTCGGCTCCGAGGACAGGGTTTCGGTGAAGGAAATAGCCGATATCGTTGCGGAAGAAATGGGCCTGAAGAACGTGAAGTACAGGTTCACGGGTGGAATAGAGGGCAGGGGATGGGTTGGGGACGTGAAATACATGCTTTTGGACGTAAGGAGGCTCAAAAAGCTCGGGTGGAGGCCAAGCATGAACAGCTCTGAGGCCATAAGGTCGGCGGTTCGCTCAGTTTTACTACATTAGTCGAACTTATTTTCGACAAAAGTCGATTTATAGGGCAAAGGTATTATAATATCCGCTGTAAAAGGCTTAGCGGTCTTGGAACGGAGATCCGCCCACAGAGATGGTGCGGACAAAGTATGCATTATCTGTGATTTAATTCTTCACGAGTACGGCTCAGTTAGACCCGCCATTTTGCTGGGGAAGAAGTTGGTGGAGGATGGTTGGGAAGTTTCCGTCGCTTCGGTCAAGATTTCCGATAAAATGAAAGATTATCTGCTTTCTTTAGGCATAGAGCCAATAGACTTGGATCTCATCGGAGATGGGGATGGATATTTTTCCGAAACGTGGTTAAAAGCTTGGCTTCAGGAGGCGATATTTGGTATCAATTCGTTTAAATCTAGGACGCTAAAGGGAACCAAAATACTCAATTTCTCGCAACTCATCGCGATTAAATCGGATATTTGGTATGTACAGGGACCCCCCTCCGATGCTTTAGATGATATATCCTCCGAATTCCCGAGACTGACTAAGTTGCTGTACAAAGCGATTCGCTCTTTCGTAAACTGGCTTGACTCTAATCTAATAAGACGTATAGCGTCCCTTTCCAAGCGCGTCGTCGCTAATTCAAATTATTGCGCAAAACTGTACGCAAAGAAGGGAATTAAAGTAAGTAAAGTTATTTATCCGCCCGTAGATTGCTCCTTTTTCAGGCCTAGGACGAAGGAGAAGGAAGATTACGTCCTCGTTTACTTCGGCAAGGAAACGAAGTTCTCCGTTATTAGGAAGCTTGCGGCGAAGGGCATTAAAATGAAGGCATTTGGAGGAAAACCGTCGTTCATTTTCACTCGCTTGGGGATCAAGCCGAGGAATATCGAGTACTTGGGGAGAGTGAGTGATGATGAACTCGTAGACTTATACTCTAGGGCCTTATTCACGCTCTTCGCATTCACCCACGAGCCCTTCGGCTATATTCCTATTGAGAGCATGGCTTGTGGCACCCCGGTCCTCACCTACGCGAAACAAGGACCAGCGGAATGCGTCGTGAATGGGGAGACCGGTTGGCTCGTTCGCGATGACAAACAAATGATAGAGAAGGCTTTGGAAATTTGGGAAAATGGATACCCGAGCGACGTAAAGGAAAAAGCTAGGAAAAGGGCTTTAGAATTTTCTACAGAGAGAATCTATTCGCAGTGGTTACCTTATCTAATCGCATAAGGATTTTCTTTGGACGAGTAAGAAACTTTGTTCTGAATAAGCGCAAAACTATTGCCATCTTCATTTCGCTACTTTTCTGGTCGTTAGTGGCGCTGATCAACCCTCGATTTACTTCAGATCTTGAAGGAAATCGATACGGCGACCACATCAGGCACGCCCTCAGTAGCTGGCTCTTCCTGTTTGCGGGCTTCGGAGTTTTTTACGAGCCCTTAGGAGGGCTCATGACGAGGTACCCTTTCCCCCAAGATTACGCGATGTGGGCAGGATGGAAAGAGCTTCCTTACGGCTACCCGCTGGGTAGCCTCCTATTTCACGTGCCCTACGGGATTTTGGCCTACTACGTTGGTGGTTTTGTCGCAAATAAATGCATGATCCTCACGTATGTCCTGTTCGCACACGTAGCTTTCTGGGTTTTCTTGGAGGAAAGCCGTTCTCACTTCCTTCCAGTCAGAGCCGTGCTGTTATATTACGCATACCTATTGCCTGTGTTTTGGGCTCTCAACGGTTTTTACGACCCTCTCCCCTACCTTTTCGCCTTACTCTCCATAAGGAATTGGAGGAGGAGGCGATATGAGCAGTGTTTCCTTTACGGTTCGCTTGCAGCGTTTTTGCATTACCGAATCATCCCGGTAATTGGGCCTTTCCTCGCATACTCATTCCTGAAAGGAAAAAGAACCGAGCAAAAAGCAACGGGTTTGTTTCTTCTGGGCCTCACGGTACTGACCGCTTACTTATCCTTCATCACATTCCCCTACTTCGACGTAGCGGGACGTTCCCCCGAGGCCAAGAACCCCTTTTACGTGATGAGGGGGGATCCGGTTCGCTTGTGTCTGCTCTTAGGACTGACTGGAGCAACGGTTTCCTGCGCCTACCGGGAAAGAGAGCTATTGCCAGCACTAGGGTGGATTCTGGGAGTGGCGGGTTTCATGGTCTACGCCGTTTTCCAAGCCTGGTATCCGATCTTTCTCTTACCGCTCCTGCTCGCTCATTCGAAGGAGAAAACCGGGAAAACTGTCCCGTTGGGGTTGCTCCTCGTGGGGTATCTCACTTGTTTCCTTCTACATGAGGTAATAACAACTGTAAGAGAGCTGTGCGTCATTTTTTCGGGAGCTAGATGATGGACTTAAGGGAGTCTTGGTAGTTTTACGTGATTAAACTGGAGAAACTCGACCGGATGCTTGGCAGAAAATTCCTTAGATTAAGCCTCTCGGAATGGTGCGTAATATCGGCCATTTGCGCGTATGCGGCGGTGTTCTCGGCGTATACTATTTTCAAACACGTTTGTTTTCAGACATATGCCGCAGATCTGGGCATATTTTATCAAGCACTTTGGAGCACTTGCCACGGGAAGTTATTGTATGAAACGCCTGACATGCTGAGGTTCAACACTTCAGGTTGTTTCCTAGCGACGCATTTCGCGCCTATTTTACTGGTACTTGTCCCTCTCTTCGCCCTTTTCCCAAGAGCTGAAACATTACTCATTTTGCAATCGTTGGTCATAGCATCGGCAGCCTTTCCCCTTTCGCGAATCGCGAAGGAAATGTTCGGGGAGAGCGCAGGTCTATTTGTTGGCTTGTCCTACTTATTGTACTTCCCCATACACGGGGCGAATTGCTACGATTTCCACTTAGAAGCGTTCGTTCCGCTCTTCGTGGCCCTCGCCATCTACTATTACGAGCGAAGGGATTTCCGCAAGTGCTTGCTCTCGATGACCTTTCTTTGGGCGACTATGATGGAAGTGACCAGCTTGTTCGCCGCATTCATAGCCCTTTCGTGGTTAGTGAGGGAGGGGTTTTCCGCTTCCAGATCGAGGTTCGCGATAGCATTTTTGGTGGCGAGCGTAGTCTTGGCGGGCTTGGCCCACGTCTTCATGTCCTTCTTCGGACCGCCAATAAACGTCGAGCGAGCGGCTAGTAATTTCAGCATCGATTATCTCTTTAGTGATAGCGGACAGAAGTTCCTGTACTGGGTTCTTTTGATCGTTCCTCTTTGTGGTTTTTGTTTACTCAGCCCGTCCAACTTCCTCATGGTCGTCCTCTGGCTGGGGATGACGGCCTTCGTAAGACCGTTTCACGCATCGTGGTACTCCCTCGGCTGGCAATACCCCCTCCTCGTCGTATCGCAACTTTTCTTCGCTTCCCTTTACGGCATCAAAAACTTGGCGTTTTTCGTGAAGAAAAAGTGGGGGCGTGATGTTAAGGATCTTCTTCTCGTAGCACTTCTCTGCTCCAGCGTTATCAGCGCTGGCTTCCTCAGCCCCCTAAACCCGTCCATGAGGGGATCCTTGCGGGAAAGAGGGCGCATTTTCTGGGGGGAAGGGTACAACGATCCTAGGTACGATGAGCATACCGAGTTGCTCCACACCATCGTGAGATACGTCCCCGAAGGGG
>CAYNNH010000044.1:0-9185 GCA_964398605.1 uncultured Nitrososphaerota archaeon
CTATTAAATAAAAAAAGTGGCTTCAGTAGGGGGGCCTCGAGGGTAAGGGGGCGTTGCGGGTCGTCGCGATGACGCGTTCCTGCAGGTAGGAGAGGAGGAAGACCTTCTTCAGAGCCACCGACTCCTCCCACGGGGCTACGACGACGAACTTCCCGATGGTCACCTCCGCCTTTATCCCCTTCGCGTTGATCGTCTTGGGCCCGATGAGGTGCTTCGGGAAGACGACGACGGGGTCGCAGAGCGCTACGGGCAGTCCTACGAAGAGTTGCATCCACCTCGTGCCGTTGTTTATGACGGCCATGATCGCCATGCTCACGTTTATTATGGCCGGGTTGTGCTCGCGTAGGTACCCGTCGGTGTCCACCGTGTACACCTCTTCCTTGCGCCAGCTCCCGCACGTCATGGGGACGAGGTGGGGGGCGACTCCGTAGAGGCTGACGAGCTTCTTGCCCTCGAAGCGGACTTCCCCTTCGTAGGACCTCCCGATGAGGATGGGAACGGGTCGGTCGTAATCGCCGTCGTCGTCCTCGTCCCAAGCCGTGATGTAGAAGCCGTACGAGAAGTTGGCGAGGTAGGGCGTGTACTTCGTCCTCAAAGTCTGCCTCGCCTGCGTGATGTTCTCGGAGAGCGTGTGACCGCTCCCGAGCCTGTCGTAGTTGGTGAGCCCGTACCGGATCACCTGGGGCCAGAGGCCGTAGCACCACTCGCCGACGGTCGGGAGGGAGGCGTAGGTGAAGAACGACTCCGTGAGGTTGTGGGGATCGGTGACGATGGTCTTCCCCGTGCCCGTCAGCCTCAAGTAGTGCTCGTAGTCGGCTCCGTACCACCACTTGTTAGGCCTCTCGTCGGTATCGTAGTAGCTTATGTTGAACCAAGCGGCCGCCTCCATCTGCAACGGGTACCAGTCGCGCTCCCTGAACACGACGGGATCGCCGTTCTCGTCCACGCAGGCGTACCCGGGGTCGACCGTTATCCCGGCCTCCGCCGCGTCGTTCCTGAAGTCCTCCGAGTAGTTGAAGTAGTAGGGCATCCCGTAGAGGAGGCCGAGGCCTACGGCGTAGCTGGACTCGTCGTTCGCCTCGTACTCCATCGTCGTGTTGAGCCACCAGTAGATGTCGAAGTTACGGGTCGAAACGAGCAAGTAGTAGGGGAAGCAGTCCGTTAGGGCGCCGTGGACCTCGATCTTGAGGTTCTTCGTGTACATGACGTCCTCCTTGTAGAACACTTTCTCGTTGGTGTAGTCGATCGTGTACATGTAGAGGAGGAGGTAGTACTTGCCCGGGGCCGTGCAGTTCAAGGCGCCGAAGTCCCAATAGTCGGGCCAGCTATCGCCATCCTCGTTCGTGTCGGGCCCTCCGTCCCACATGCCGACGTTGTTGGAAGATATGCTCAGCCTCAAGTGGTGCGTCCGCCACACGTTGCCTCCCGAGCCGTCATCGTCGTCCCACCAATCCTCGCCAACGTACATGGCCCTGCCGCTCGCGACGTCGAGGAATTCGCATATCACGACGAGCCTTTCCCACCCCTCATCTACGGATTCCCCGTCGGGGTTCTTCCCCCCTCCGTAGTCGTAGTAGTGGACGGTGAAATCGAGAACCACATCGAACGTCTGGCCGAAGTTGTTGATGTAGATGGGGAATATGAATATCCACTCCCGGTCGTCCCCCGGCACGTACTTGTCCTGCGTTTCATCGTAGTCGAGCACGTCGTCCTCCTCGCCTATCCCGGGCACCATGAAGCGGGCGTGCTCCCAGCCACTGTACACGTGGCCGTGCCAGTTGAACGTTATGGTTATCTGCTTCGTGGCCACGTTCCCCGCCCAGTCGTAGGCCTTGAAGGTTATCGTCTTCGTCCCGCCGCTCGTCTCGTTCCACCACTGGGGTAACGGGAAGTACCACGTCGAGCCCTCCATGACGGCGCTCCTGATCATGCAGTAGGTTCGTCCCGTGTCTTGGAACGTTATCGTGACGTTCTTCACGCCCGAGGCGGGATCTCCGTAATCGCGGACGACTACCGCGAACCCTGATGGCGCGTCCCCGGAGAACGTGTTAACCGTCGAGCCATCGCCGGGCACCACTTCTACGAAGGTCGGGGGCGTGCTGTCGTGCAAGGTGAGGGCGTGCGTGGAGTTCAGGGCGTAGAGGACATTCCCGGGCCCCGTGGCATAACAGCGTATTTGCAACATGTACGTGACCGCGGACGTGTCCTCGTTCGTGAAGTTCAGGACTTCCATGTTCGTCCCTTCCCCGCGGAACGCCCACGAAGTCTGCAAGTTCTGCTTGCTCCAGTCGCTCTGGATGTCCGCGAGGTCGGAGCGGAGGGACCAGGCGACGAGCTTCCACCCTTCCGCCGTTTTCTTGTACAGGAACATGTCGAGGTCGTTGCGCTCGCCCAAGTTGTGGGAGTGCATCCAGAGGCAGATCTTGCACTGCTCGCCAGCGCCCACCGTGAGCGTGTAGTTCGCCCTCTGGCCGTCCCTCAGCTCCCCGAACTTAAGGTACTTGCTGGCAGTGGACCAAACGGCCTTGACGGCTTTTATGTAGCTGTACCGATCACCCGTATCGTAGACATTATTGTAGGCGGCGGCGAGCTCGCTAGCCTTCTCGTAAGGCCAGAGCTTGGCCGCCACGACCGCCTTGTAGGCATCGAGGAGGCCATGGCCCGTCCACCTGTCCCAGCCCACCTTATCCATGTCCTGGGCCGTCCCGAGCAGGATGATCTTGGCGAGCCTCGGCGACAGCCACTTGAAGTCGTCCTCAATGGTACTGCCTTCGCCCGTTCCTCCCGTGCTGTTGTAAGGCCTCGGCGTTTGCGTGTACATGAGGCCAGCCACTCCCGCGACGACGGGGGACGCTCCCGAGGTCCCCCCGAAGGTCTGGTACGCGTAGCTGAAGGAGGACAGAACCCATTTCCCTGCATCCGAATCGTACTTGCGCTCGTAGATGGGGAACTTCCCGGTGGCTAGGGCGCCCGGGTAGGGGATGAGGGAGGCGTTGCACGACACTACTCCTTCCGAGGGGGCCATAATGTCGGGCTTCGCCCAAGCCTCAGGATCATCGTTGCTTCGTGGCGGGATTCCGTAGGACTCATAAGCAGTCGTGGGGCCGTTGCTCGAGAGAGGCCAGCGCATGCAGGGATTCGAGCCCATCACGGCGCCCACGGTGACAGCACGGGCTGCATCAGCGGGGATCGTTATGCCGTAGATCGTATACGTCGTGGTGAGAACAGATATTTCGACCATGGGGTCGTTCTGATCGCCTGAGTTGCCCGCGCTTATGCAGGGGAGTATCCCGTTGTGAGCGGCGTTATTCACAGCTAGGGAATCGGAAGAAGCGCCGTTATTCGGGGTAATGCTTACTATGGAACCTTTCGCATACCAGATTCCCCAGCTCATGCTCACCACTTTGATGTCGATGCCGTTCTGGACTTTCCACTTGACGAACTGGTCGTAAGCCTCCTGTGGCATAGCACAATAATCACTCTTGTTGTCGAAGACCTGTATGGCGACCATCCTGCAACCTGGGCAGAGGCCGCGGTAGTAGCCCTTGCTCACTATGCCAGCGCCTCCCCAGATGGCCGCGCATGCCGTGCCGTGCCCGCCCCAGTCCGTGTCCGACGGGTGCTGGAGGTTGGGCCACGCGTCGCTGGCTTCGGTGGAATCCGTCGTCAAATCAGCCCAAGCGAGGAACCTGCGCTTGTAGTAAGGCTGGCCTGTATCAGGATCTGTCTCGTAGGCGTAGGCCATGTCGTTGGCGGGGTCGTAGCCGCCGGGGTAGAAGTAGCTGGCGATGTCGGGGTGGGAGGGGTCGACTCCCGTCCCCGAGATCCCCATGATAAGGGGTAGGCCGTTCACGAGCTTGGAACCGTTCGTTTCGAAGTCGTACCAAACGTAGGGAATCCGGCAGAACATGTACGCCGTGTGGTTCATGAACTTCGCAATGCCTACGTGAAGCCTAGCTTGGACGAATTGCACGCCGGGAAGCTGGGCGACGAGCTTGAGGTTCCTAACGGGAACCCAAGCCTCGAAAGCATCCCACATTATGTACTCGTAGCGGATGCGTACGCCGAGGGACCTGAGGGTGATCTTGTCCTGCAACGTGGGGTAGTGATCGAAGTATATGACCACGCGGACTTTGTCGCCCAAGTGCATGAAGTGCGAAATATCATACACGCCCTCAAGGAGTAGCCTCAGACGGTCGTCGAGTTTGTCATTATCGGCGTCGAAGACATACTGTTCTACCGTACCCTTGAGGCGCCACATTTTGAGTTTGGGATCCCAATAGGAGAGATACTCGTAGGCGTTGGGATGCTTGGCGTAAAACTTAGCCGCACACTCTTCCCACAACTCTGCCCACTTGAGAATCCGCGGATCTATCCTCGGCCCGGATGTAGGAGTACCGGATTTAAGTTTCAACGATAATTCGCCGCTTTCAAGTTCGCGCGCTATTTTCTTCTCTAAGAAAGTCCTCATAGGGTCGGTCATCCTCAGGTTCCTTATGTCCTTTTCAGGCAGGGGTAAGCGGGAAACGGGCGGAGGAGGTTGTAAGGTCGTGGACCGAGGTACTCGAGTTCCCAGCGCGACCACGAGCATCGCGGGAACGAGCAGAAGGAGTATGGCTATCGTCGCAACCCCCTTCTTCGACTTGATTATGCTGAGCGACATCCCAATAATGTTGAGCGAGTGAGTAGATAAACTTTTAGAGCTCTAAAGCCATCCGGATAGGCGAGTCGGAAGTAGGAGGAAGTATTAAAAAACTCGGGATAAGGGAATTGATGACCGCCAAGGAAAAGCTCAAGAGGTTGCTCGGCAAGCCCATCAAGGATGTTTACGGAAGGCCCGTTGGGAGCGTCGCCGCCGTGACCTTCGACAAGTTGGGCCAAATCAGGACGGTCGCCGTTGAACATTCAGATGGCACGTTCTTCCCGTATGACCTCGACCACATCATGATCCAAGGCGACGAGGTTATCCTCATCCCCGTTTGGAAGGCAAAGGCCCAAAGGCTCGAAAGCGCCATTAGAGCCGCCCAGAGCAAGCTCACCGCCCTCGATCAGCTCGTCCAGGGAGGGAGAATTTCCCAATCCACTTATGAGGAGCTCAGGAAGAGCTACGTGCGTTCCCTTGAGGAGCTTGAAGAAAAGCGGAAGGAACTCATTGGGACTCTCAAGGGGAGGGTTTCCCAGTTGAGGACAGAAGCTCACGAATTAGAGAAGTTCTTGGCGAAGATCGAAGTCGATCACATGACGGGCGATTTAGACGAAGAGTCCTATCGCCTCCTAGGCAACTCGTTGAGGGCCACTTTGGCCCGCCTAGTGAGCGAGATCAAGGATATCGAGGAGATATTAGCTAAATTATCCGCTGGCTAAATTTTTTGAGGATGATGAAAGACACCAGAGCGGAGCGTTAGCTGTGACGCCCGACGGGCGAACTGACTCATGACGTGCCTCGTCGTCGTTGGTGGCTTCTTCGGTGACGAAGGCAAGGGCAAGATCATTTCTTTCTTGACGATTCACGACGGGTACGACGTTGTTGCGAGGGCGGGAGTTGGAACTAATGCGGGGCACACGGTTGTCTGGCAAGGCAAACAGTACAAGCTGAGGCAGATACCCAGCGGCTTCGTCCGCCCTGAGGCGAGGCTTTACATAGGGCCGGGCGTCCTCGTGGATCCCGAGGTCTTCCTGCGGGAGGTCGAGCTCACGGGAACGAGGGGGAGGGTGTTCGTCGACAAGAACTGCGCCATTATCGAGCCTAAACATAAGGAGGCCGACAGAAAGGGGCACTTGGCGGAGAAAATAAAGACAACGGGAACGGGCTGTGGTCCCTGCCAAGCCGACAGGGTTCTGAGAATAGCCAAGACGGCCTCTGAGATCGAGGAGTTAAAAGAATTCGTGACCGACGTGCCGTTGGAGGTAAACAAGGCCCTCGACGAAGGGAAGAAGGTCCTCATAGAAGGAACCCAAGGCACATTCCTTTCCCTTTATCATGGAACCTATCCCTACGTGACGAGCAAGGACGTTACCGCTTCGGCGGCTTGTTCCGACGTGGGCGTGGGCCCCACGCGGGTAGATGATGTGCTCGTCGTCTTCAAGGCGTACGTGACCCGCGTCGGCGGAGGACCCCTAGAAGGCGAGCTGAGCGAAGAAGAAGCCAAGCGCAGGGGATGGTTGGAAATAGCCACCGTCACTGGCCGCAAGCGAAGAGCAGCCCCCTTCAATTTCAAGCTCGCGAAGAGGGCGGTCATGGTCAACGGCGCCACGGGGGTCGCCATCACGAAGCTCGACATCCTCTTCCCGAAGGCCAAAGGCGCTAGAAAGAAAGAGGATTTGCCCCTAGAAGCCCTGCAGTTCATCGAGAAGGTGGAGTCTGAGTTGGGAGTCCCCGTCCTTCTGGTGGGAACGGGGCCCGATGTGTACGATGTCGTTGACCTCCGCTAAGTGGAGGTTAATTGATGTGGAGCGATTGGACGATCCTTACTACAACATGGCCATCGAGGAGGCCATACCTGTCGCGGTCGGGGAAGGCAAGGTTCCCAACACGCTGAGGTTCTGGAGAAACGACAAGACGGTCGTCATAGGCAGGTTTCAGTGCGTTAGGTTAGAAGTCGATCTTTCCAAGTGTCTTGAAAAGGGGATTTCCGTCGTGAGGAGGTTTACGGGGGGAGGGGCTGTTTACCACGATTCCCTCAACCTCAATTTCGCCCTTTCCGTCAAGAAGCCGAGCGATATTTTCGGGGACGACCTTTTCGAGAACTTCAGGCTCTTCGGGGAGGGGATTGCGAGGGGATTGCGCAAGCTTGGCCTGCCCGCCGAGTTCGTCCCGATAAATGACGTGCAGATAGGCGGGAAGAAGGTATCGGGCATGGCGGGCTCGGTGACGGACAAGTACGTCTTCCTCCACGCTTGCCTGCTCGTTGGATCCGACCTCAAAGTGCTCGGGAAAGTGCTCAAGGCGCCGAGGAAGAAGTTGGAAGCGAAGCGGGTGAGGAGCGTAAGGGCGAGGGTGACGACTTTGGAAGCGGAACTCGGAAAAGGAATATCCATGGAGCGGGTAAAAAAGGCCATCTCAGAAGGGATTTCGGAAGTTCTGGGCGTGGAGTTCGAAGTAGGCGAGCTAACCCCTTATGAGGAGGAGTTAGCGAGGAAGCTCTACGCGGAGAAGTACCTCACGCCCGAGTGGAACCTCTTCTGCCCGCCGTGCGATTGGTGCGGGAAGTGGAAGGAAGACGAAGCGTTCACCCGATACATGCGCTACCTCGAGGAATATGTACAAGGAATACGTCCATAGGGTTCCCGGGGGCAAGACGATCAGAGTGTGTGCCGACGTGGAAGAAGGAGTGATTAAAAGGGCCTCGATAACCGGAGACTTCTTCGCAGAGCCCGATTGGGTCATCGATGAATTAAGCATGGCTCTAAAAGGTATTAGACCCCATGAAATTGAGGATATCGTGAAAAAGCACCTGGAAAAGCCGGGAGTGAGAATTTACGGAGCGAGGCCCAAAGACTTCGCGGAGGCAATTAAGGGGATTTTTAAGTAACAATATTGGGTCGATACACTTTTAGCTCTTTATAATAGCATTGTGAGGTCGGTGGAAGTAGCCGCGGCCGCTATATTCGCTGCCATGGCTTCAGCGCTTACGATATTCCCCATCAAGATACCATCCGCCTGGGGAATGAACCTCGACCTCATAGGGATCCCTTGGCTCCTCTGCTGGATGATCTTCGGCGTGCGACCCGCCCTCCTCTCCGTGGCGATAAGCGGGGTCGTCGTTTCCTTCGTCGGGAGGGGGCTCTGGGTGGGAGCCTTGGCGAAGATCGCCGCCACCCTGTGGCTCATCGTGGTGCCCGAGGCCTTACGTAAGTTGGCAAAGCTCGAAAGAAAGGCCTTCCTTTTCAAGAAAGGAATGGCTGGGCTATCTTTCGCGTTGGGAACGGCGGTGAGGTGCGTCGTGATGTTCTTCCTAAACCTCTACGTGTTCTGCCCCCTGTACTTGGGCATGAGCCCCCAGCAAATCCTAGAAGCGTTTGGCAACTTCCTCGGCTTCCAAGGCTGGCTCGGATTCTTCGTCCTCATATCCGTCTGGAATATCATGCAGAGCGTCCTCGACATCGGAGTTTCTTGGCCCGTCGGGGCAGGCACGGTGAAGGCGTTCGGCATAAAAGCTGGAAGCTAGATACTCGATGGTCCTCGTCGATACGACCGAACTAGAAGCGGAGCACGTCGACGCCCTTAAGAAGTTCCTAGAGGAGCGAGGAGTAGAATTCGAGGAAGAAAGCGTCGGGCTCGACATCAAGATCGATGGTAGGCGTAAGCTGAAGTTCCTGCTGAAGAAGTTCCTCCACAAAAACGGGCTTAAGGAGGACTACAAGGTCATTTCCGTGCGAACCGCTTCCTTCGATGGATTTATAGTAAAGCGTCGGAAGAGGGCGTAGGGGAAATTTTTTAAAGTATCCATATAAGAAGCATTCGGCTTGATGGGGCAGAATAATAGTGTGGACATCATGATTAGCGATCGAGCTATAGGAGGGCTCTTAATCTTCATCTCCGTCGTCGTGGTGATACTCTACCTAATGTGCCTCTTCTACTGGCCTTGGGCGAGCTTTGTCATAACGATCCCATATGTGGGAAGCTTCCACATTAGGGAACTCGCCATAGCGGTGCCCGTCATTATCATCGTCATCGCCTTCTTCGCCATCGTGGGATGGGTGGGCGTCACCATGGCGACGACCCCGACTCCCGAAGAAGCGGAACGAATGCTGAGGGAAGCCCTCAAAGAAGAAGAGGAAAGGATGAAGGCGGAAGCCGAGAAGGCTGAAGAAGAGAAGAAGGAAGAAAAGAAAGAGGAATAGATTTTTTGGAGCGAAAGTACCCTCCCAAGCCCCTAGTGGCCGTTGCCGCCCTCGTGTTCAAGGGAAATAAGGTGCTCCTAGTCAAGAGAAAATCCCCGCCGGGAGAAGGCAGGTGGAGCTTGCCGGGAGGTTGCGTAGAAGTGGGGGAAAGGTTAGAGGACGCTTTGCGCAGGGAGGTTCTCGAAGAGTGTGGCATCGAGATATCGGTTGGGCAACTCGTCGCCGTGACCGATGTCATCGAACGCGACGGGAAAGGGACTAGATTTCATTACGTGATCCTCGACTTCTCGGCCGAGTACGCGGGAGGCGAGTTGAGGCCGAGCACGGACGTTTCGGACGCC
>CAYNNH010000045.1:0-9163 GCA_964398605.1 uncultured Nitrososphaerota archaeon
GATCCTCGGCCGTGAAGTTGCAACGTTCGATGGTCACATCCGTCCCGAGCCAAATGATCGTCTCGTTTTTGGGGCTCGAATTGGCTTGAAAGGAGCAATTACTTGCGTGCGCGCAACATCCTAAGATGTCCAGAAACGCTAGGTAAGAGTAGGGCGAGCGGTTTATCCAAGCGTGAACGTTCGAAATTTTGGCATCGTAGCCGATTGCCCTCACGGCGAGAGCGGCGTAATCGGCCCGTATCGAACAGTCCTCTACGACGACATAACAAACGCTCTCGATATCTATGACCCAGGTGAAGTTCCCTATGAAATCGCAATCCCGTATTGTGAGGTTGTACGCGAATTCCTGAAGATATGCGAATATTGTAATACCGTCATGAAGACCCCCCATGAAAATACAGTTGACTACTTCCGTGTTATTCGTATCTCTCGCGTAAATCGACGAACGCGACCACTTGTAGAAGGTGATCTTGCCCAAGAAGCAGTTCCTGATAAGCACATCCGTGGACATTTGAACCCAGATGTTCACTTCGTGGTTAAGAGTTAAATTACAATCGAAAATCTGGCAAGCAGCGCAGCAGTTGAGCACGATCCCGATGTAGTTGAATTCCAAGTGGCAGGATTCGATGGAGAGGTGCGAGCAATTGAAAGCTCGAATTCCTCGCCTCCCGGTTAGGTTTCCGTCGTAAATATAGCAGTTACGGATCACTACGTGCAACGTCGTGTTACTGATTCGGATCCCGTCCCCGTAACTTGCGTTGATGGTATACCCTTCGATCACTATCGGGTCGTCTGCAGTCCCCGAGCCCGGCCAGCCTTCAAGCGACGCTTGCCTCAGCAGATCGCTGTCGTTGCGAATCGTAATAGGGGAGTGGGGCGTGTAGCCGTTCGAAAGGCTGTTGGGCGGAGAGCTTTCGCCGGAGGAAGTCGGAACGAGTGGAGGCGATATCGAGGCGACGAGCACTAGGAGGGCTAGCGCGATAAATCGACCTTTCTTTCCTAGAGCTTTCAAAAGGAGCCTCATGTTACGCTCTTTAACGATTTGCTAGTCTTTTAATATGCCTTCTGAGCGCGAAACCTCTCCGGAGCGATGGTCAATACGGTCGTCCTATGAACTTCTCGTCCTTAATGCTATGTGGTGAAGTGCCGCATGGCGGAGCTCGGCTACGAGAGGGGGAGCTGTTCCGTCCTCATGCCCGACGGCTCGGTGAAGCCCGCTTGCGAAGCCACGTTGAAGCGGGAAAAGGGATTGTGGCACCGCCTCATAGTGGACGCTTGCCTCAGCAGGCCCGAGGATTACTTCTCCATCTACCAATCCGGGTGCAACCACTCCTGCCTCAAGTGCCACAGCTGGTACTTCAGCCAAATCTACTGCGGGAAGTGGTACTCCACGGAGGACATCGCCCAGTTGTGCGCCCGTTACCTCGACGAGGTGACCGTTTGGGAACCCAGGGAGCGGGCGACCATGTGGCACGCGACCGACCTCTGTCACCACTGCGGGGCGTGCGTGCTCTACGGGAGCAAGGGCCCCCTTTGCCCCTCCAAACTTAGCGTCAAGCAAATCACGTACAGCCCCCAAGGCTACGGGCCCGCGCGCAACATAGTCGCCTTCACGGGAGGGGACATAGGCTGTCGGCCCGAATTCTACGCCGAGGCGGCGGAGAAAATCAGGGAGGTTTGCGGCAAGAAGCTCTGGATCCTCTTCGAAACCAACGGCTACGGCTTGGTCCCCGAAAACCTAGACGTGCTCGAAGCGGCGGGCATCG
The DNA here is from genome assembly GCA_964398605.1 of uncultured Nitrososphaerota archaeon. Lineage (GTDB taxonomy): Archaea > Thermoproteota > CAYNNH01 > CAYNNH01 > CAYNNH01 > CAYNNH01. The sequence goes on from CAYNNH010000045.1 coordinate 1,767, forward strand.
ATTCTTTCTGGCTCGACATCAAGGCCTACTACGAGGAAACGTACCGTAGGCTTTGCGGGACCACCAACCGCTGGATCCTGCGGCTCCCGCAAGAGCTGAAGGACAGGGGCTTCGTCTTCGAGGTCCTCGTCCTCTACATTCCGGGCTGGGTGGAAACGGATCAAATCGTCAAAATAGCTTCCATCGTGAAAGAAGCGGACCCCTCGATACCGTTCACCATCCTCGCCTTCTTCCCCGAGTACAAATTGCGCGATGTCCGTCCCCCCACCCTCATGGAAATGGCGAAGGCGTACTTCGCGGTTCGGGAAGTCGGGCTCAAGAACGTGAAGCTGGGGAATTGCCACGTTTTCGCGAGGACCGAGGAAGATTGGTCCCTTCTGTTGGCCCTCGTCGGGAAAGAAGCCATAGGCTAGTAGGCTTCATAAGCTCTCGGTAAAGTAAGAGGTTTGGGATCGAGCGGGGGGAAGATTTCTGGGAAAAGGGAGGTCGTCGCCCTAGGGGTCGCCGCCATGCTCAACGACGTGGGCTCCGACATGACCTACCCGTTCTGGCCCGTCTACGTCACGCGCGTCATAGGGGCGGGGATGACGGAGCTGGGCTTCATAGAGGGCTTCGGGATATTCGTGGAGTCGCTCGCGAAGATCTCCTTGGGCGAGTGGTCCGACCGAAGCGGGAGGAGGAAGCCTTTCATATGGATTGGCTACTTGCTTTCCGCCTTCGCTAGGTTCTGCTACGGGCTCGCCCAAGCGTGGACTCACCTGCTCGCCCTCATGGGCGTCTACAAGGTGGGGAAAGGGAGGGATTCCCCGCGGGATGCCCTCATCGCCGACGTAATTCCAGAGAAGGAGCGGGGGGAGGCCTACGGCATTCTACGTGCCCTAGACTCCGCAGGCGCTATGCTCGGCCCCTTAGTCGGCTTGCTCGTCTTCCCGTTCCTCAACTTCCGTCCCCTTTTCTTCTTCGCTTCCACTTTCACCATCCTGTCCGTCCTCATCGTCCTAGCTTTCGTCAGGGAAGTGAGGGCGAAGAGAAAAGCGGCGAGGAGGCTCTTGGTTCCGATAAAAGGTAGATTCCTGCTCCTGCTCGTTTCCTACTCTTTGTTCGTCGTCGTTTTCATGAACTACGCCTTCTTCGTTTCCGCGGCGTACGAGGCAGGGGTTGCGTTGCTCGCCCTGCCCGTGCTAATGATCGTCTTCAACGCGAGCTATTCGGCCTTCTGCTACCCCACGGGCTTGCTCCTCGATCGGGTCAAGAAGCGACATGTCCTCGCCTCCGGCCTCATAGCCTACGCTCTTTTGTGCTTCTACTGCTCCTACGCCATAGGATTCCTCGCTTTCTTGCCAGCGTTCATCTTGTTCGGCTACGTCATGGCGACGACGGACGTTTCGGCTAGGGCCCTCGTCGCCGAAATTTCCACGCCCGAGGAGAGGGCTTCCTACTTCGGCACTTTCTACATGATAACGGGCCTCTTGCGCCTCGTAGGGCTGGGACTTGTGGGCTTTTTCTGGGACCTCTTGGGTAGAACGGCCGTTTTCACGATCGCGTCCTTGCTTTCCATAACCGCCTGCATCGTGGTTGAGGCGAGCAGGCTATAGCTAGCGGAGGTAATCGGACAAAGTCCTCATCAAGGACCTCGCGAGGATCCTCGCCACTCTCACGGGCTCGGGTATCCTGCCGGAAAGGGTGAACTTGTTGAGCAGGCCTAACGCTTCGTCCTTCCTCATCCCGAAGTAGCGGATGTAGACTTCCTTGCCCGTCCTCAGGAAGACCTTCTCCCGCTCTCCGTTCCGCCGGTAGACCCTAATCCTTTCCTCCCAGTCCTCGAACTGTTTCAGGTATTTCTCCAATCCCTCGGACTCCTCATAGGTTACGCAGAGCAAGGGTTTTCCCGTTTCCTCGTGGACTCTGGGCAAATCCACGACATTGTACCAGCTGATGACGGCCCCGCTCAAGAGTATGGCGTTTACGTCTCCCCTCTGCAGGTCGCGGTACAGGCGAAGAACGGCATCGGTGGCGTCCATCCCCCCTACGGTGGCGAAAGCGAAGGAAAAACCGTCGATGACGAGGTCTCCCCTCATGACCACCCCCGCCAAAACGGACTTCTTCATGTCCTTTCGAAAGCTCTCGGCTATGCCCAAAACCCGTATGGCCTTCTTGTGGACATGTACCACACATACCTACGCGGGAAGACTAATGCTATAACCCACCAAGCTTTAGTGGGCGTGTACCTCCTTTTCGCCACGACCGTCACGGGCCTAGAGGACGTGGCCGCCGAGGAAATACGTTCTTTGCTGGGCATAGAAGCGAAGCTGGACGTGGGGAAAGTGTTCTTCGAGGGGGACGATCAGGCCATTTACCGCTTGAACGTGTGGGCGAGGACCCTCCACAGGGTGTTCCTGTTGCTCGCGAGGGAGCGCTTCTCCACGTTGGACGACATCTACCGCATCGCCCGCTCCGTGGACTTCTCCGAGTTCGTGGACCCCGACCAATCCTTCGCCGTGAGGGCCGAGCGCGTGGGGAAGCACCCCTTCACGAGCATCGATGTGGCGTCGACGGTAGGGCAGGCGATCATCGACAGCTACCTCGCGTCGAGGGGAGTCCGCCTCAAAGTCGACCTGAAGTCCCCCGACGTGGAATTTTACGCTCTAGTCCGCGAAGACGAATTTTTATTGGGCATAAACACCACTGGCCGCTCTTTGCACAAACGGGGCTACCGGGTCTACCACCACCCCGCCGCCCTGAGGACCACCATCGCCGCTTCCATGATCCGCCTATCCAAGTGGAATGGGAAGGACTTGTTCTCGGATCCCATGTGCGGCGGGGGGACCATCCTCGCGGAAGCCGCCTTGTTTGCTAGGGGGATTCCCGTCGCTTTCAAGAGGAAGGACTTCGCCCTCTTGAAGTTGCGCTTCCTCGATGCCCGAGAATTCCTTGACGTGCGCGAAAAGGCCTTGGAGCGAGCTAAGCGGGAGATTTTTCCGGTGCTCGGAGTGGAGAAATTCCGCTTCCACTTGGGCGGAGCCGCCAAGAACCTCCGGTCTGCGGGGGTCTACGACACGGTTTCCCTCGTGGTAGGGGACGCCACGAAGCTGGACCGCTTCTTGGTCGAGCCTCCAACCTGCGTGGTGACGAATCCCCCCTATGGGGTGCGCATGCGTCCCGGCGATTTGAGGGCTCTGTACTCTTCCTTCCTGAGGGCCCTGAAAAACCTCTCCCCGGGCGGCACCCTCGTCCTCATCACGGCCGCGAAGAAGACCTTCTTGAACGCTTGTCGCTCCGCTAAAATCGAACTCAAGTCCTCCCGCAAGATATTCCACGGGGATCTTAGGGCTTGGCTTTTCGTCTGCGAGATTTAAGGGCGTAATTGGCGTAGATGGCCGTTTGAAACCAGCCCGCCGAAACCCCTAGGTCCTTCATGAGGAGCGAAACGACGCAATCCGACGAAGGACACGACCAACATTCGTGACGTAGGCATAACGCCTTGTTGGGGAGGCGTGCGCGAATTCCGAGTTCGCCCAAGAAGCGGACGAGGTGCCTATCCGCGGGAACCAGCTCGCTCAACCCCCAAGAGAAGAGCCCATATGCGTGGACGCTCTTCGGACCTACGTACTTGATTCGCAACAGCTTCCGCTTGAGCGCGGCGAATTCGTCCCTTCTCCCAAATTCCGCGTATTCCAGCAAGCCGTCCAGCTCCTTCTTAATCTCCCAAAGTTGTCGGAGTTGGTAGCTCCTTCCGTAGGACCTAGGGTCGATTTGCTTCATCCCCGCTTCATTCCTCGCTTCCTTAGCCATCGCCCGCATCCACTTGACGGTATTTACGTGGTAGTCCGTGTTCCTCGACAGCTGTATCGCGTAGAAGATGGCCCTCGGATCCCAAGGATCGACGCTCATCCCCAGCCCGGGGAAGTCCTCTAAGAGCGTTCCCAAGGCCTCGTCCCACTTCCTAGGTCCCTTCACCACCTCCAAGGGGTTGAACCACGCGCCGCTAAGGAGGAGGGCTTCTTCTTCGCTACAGCCGCTGTAGTAGAGGAACTTCCCTTCCTTCCTGAGCTTCGCACCGGCTCGATGACCGTACGTCTTGACGAAGGAACTCCCGCGCTTCTCGAAGAGGGGGTAGGTGAAGCTCACCGAGAGCGAGAGCCCTAAGTCGAACTCCCTCCAGACCTCAACCCGATTCAATTCCCGCGAGCCTGAGCAACTTTCGGACGGCGTCCAACGAGTCTTTGCCGAACACGACGATCATGGGCTCCTTCCCGTAGCCTCCCTTATCGACCACGATGTCAGGGGCTTTCCCGCAAGCCTCGAACGCCCTCTGCATGGCCCACTGCATGGTCCTGCCCTCGACTCTCCTCACTTCTTCCGGCTCTTCTTCCCTGCTGAACTCGAAGACGGTTAGCCCCTTTTCCCTCGCCCTCTCGACCAACTCTTCCCTCAACGCCGCGTTTATTCCCCCTTTAACCCGAGGGTCCTTCGAGTGGAGGGCGAGCAAGGCCCTCGCCATGTGCGAAGAAGCGCCGAAGCGGACTCTACCGCACGCCCTTACCGCTCCCTCTGGCCTCCGCACCGTAATTCTGCCCGAAATTCCCGCGACTTCTTCCGCGCTTTTCGCTCCCTCGAGGCACTCGACGACCTGCATGCCCACCTCGGGCACCAACTGAGGCGGAACCCTTTCCTCAACTTCCCTAAGGGCCGCTTCCACCCTCTCCAAGACGCCGAAAGATTCTGCTTTCCTCCTAGTTGGGGCGACGGGGTCGATGACCTTCCTCCCCTTCCCCACCTCAATCCCCCACCGAATGGCCTCCTCCATGAACGCCTCGGCCAACTCCACCGCGTCGGAAACGTCGTATCCCTTCGCCAAGTAGGCGGCTATCGCCGTGGAGAAGACGCAACCGGTTCCGTGCAAATCTTCCACCCTTTCCTTTACGAACTCCCTCAGCTCCTTTCCGTCCCAAAAGAAGTCCACGACGCGTTCCCCCGGGAGGTGTCCCCCTTTCAGGACGACTTTCGTCGGGAATTCCTTGACGGAGTCCCTGATGTCCTCTAGACTCTTCATTTCCCTCCCGAGCAACGTCTCCGCCTCCATCACGTTGGGGGTCGCGATCGTCGCGAGCCTCACGAGCTCTTTCAAGTCCTCGATTGCCCCATCCTCGATGAGCTTCTCTCCCGTCCCGGCTTTTATGACGGGATCCACGACGACGGGCACGTCGACGCTCCTCAGCAACTCGATCACCTTCCTCACGTTGTCCCTCGAGTACAGCACGCCCACCTTGACGGCCCGGACGTCGAAGTCCTCCAAGCAACAAAGGATCTGCTCTTCGAGGAGCGACGGGGGCGTGGGGACTACCCTCCTCACCCCTCTGGTGTTCTGGACCGTGATCGCCGCTATGGCGGTGACGGGATGCACTCCTAAGACGCTCGCCGTCTTCACGTCGGCTTGAATTCCCGCTCCTCCCCCGCTATCCGAGCCCGCTATGATGAGGAGAGTCGGCACCATCCGCATACTACCACGCCGGATTTATCGGCTGAACGCGAGGAGCAGTAGCAACGACCCGAAGAAGATGAGGGCAAAGCCCCCCACCGGCTTTAGGGAATCGCCGACGAACTTCCTAATCGCTCCGCAAATCGCCCCCAAGGGGAATAAAACGACCACGGTTCCCGCCCAAAAAGCGAGCAAGGACGCCACCACCTCGAAAAAGCTTGAGGACGTCGCGGAAATCCCCACGACGAGGGCTACCACGAGGGGGCACGGCACCATCCCCGTCCCGAAGCCCAACCCGGCGCACGTTCCCTCGGGGCTGGGAACGCTGACCTTGCGCATTTCCTCCAAGACGACCAACGCTCCCACGAGGATGGCGATCCCTCCCAAGGCGGCCATGCCGTACTTGCTCCACGCTGGATACGCTTGCTCGATTGCCTTCCCCACCACGAACCCCACGGAGGCGAAGACGGCGTACGACCCTAACTTCGCCCCAGCGAAGAGGAAGGTGAGCTTCAGAGCTTCTTTAATTCCTTTTCCTTCGGCTAGGAGGTAAGGCAGGAGGATTGGGAGGGCGAAGATGGGACAGAAAGTCAGTCCGGCTATCAACCCGAGGGAGAAGGCCAAGAAAGCGTCCATGTTAGGGGAACTTCAGCTTTAAGGCTTTCTTGTCGCACGCGTAGATGCACTCGAGGCAGTAGATGCACTCGGGATGGCTGACTTTCCCGCGGAAATCCGCCACCCTTATGTTCATGGGACATACGGCGTTGCACTTCCCGCACTTGTCGCACCTCGCAGGGCTCCTCACTATGCCCAAAAGGCTGAAGCGGCTGAAAAGAGCCAAGAAAGCCCCCAGAGGACAAACGTACCTACACCATGCCCTCGGCACGTAATACGCCGCGTAAAAAACGCCCGCCAAAATTATCAACCTTATCCAGAAAGTCGGGGGAAGCCCCCTAAGTTGCTCGCCTATCCCCCCAGGGGCCATGCCCCAGAAGTACATGATGGCCTCCGGCAAGGTTACGAAGAAGCTCCCCGCCGGACAGAAAGCGCAGAAGGGACCTTCCGCTAGGCTTCCAAGGGCCTTCTTATACTCTTCCCCCGTGGATGGCTGGTAAATTAAGGAAAGTGCGAGGCTACCGCTTACGAGAAAAATCACGAGGAGTATGCCGTACTTCGCCTTCTTGAACGTGGAATCGGTGGGCCTACTCACCCTTATGGGCTTCCTGTTCATGAGGGCTATCAGGTCCATGACGAAACCGAAGGGGCAGACCCAAGCGCAAGAACTCCTCCCGAGAATCACGGCGATCACTATGAGGAGCCCTACGGCTAGAAGAGGGGCTTCTGGCCTCGACAAGTATATTTGAATCGCCCCGAGGGAGCATCCCACGACCTTGGACCTCATCCCCAAGCACTCCAGAACGGGCAACAGCAGAGGGACGGGGTTCACTCCCAAAATCGCGCAGTTGAGGAGGACGAAGAATCCCCCTTGGACTATCTTCCTCACGAGCCAAAGGGGAGGCTTGGCCTTCTTGAGGAACGCCACGACCTTCTCCTTGCTCATGGCAACCCCGACTTCACCACGCCGAATATCTCCTCGACCAATTTGCCCACGGCTTCCACGTCCCCGAATTCGAGGGCCAAGCCGAGCAGGATAACTCCGATGAGGAGGAGGAACGTCCCTACCACTCGCTTCTCGTGCTCGTCCACTAGTAGCTTGCGTCGTTCAAGATAAAACTACCCTTTCTTCGCGAAGGCGCTCCCTATTAATCCCCCTATGAGGGAGAGTATGCCAAAGAGCACGGCGTAGACGATGATGGCTATCAGGGCGAACACCACGCCCGTTACGAGCCCTATGACCGCCCCTATGATGCCCCCTTTCAAGAAGCCTGCAAAAGTGAGGCCTGCAGTGACGAGAACG
>CAYNNH010000046.1:0-8985 GCA_964398605.1 uncultured Nitrososphaerota archaeon
GTAGGGGACAAAGTGATGTACTTCGACATAATAGCGAATCGCGTTAAGGACGAGGCGTTGCTCAAGGAAGTCCTCCGTGCCCACCTTAAGAAGTTAGAGGAGGCGGGCGTTCGGGAAGAGGCCATTCTCAATGGCCTAGACAAAACGTCCGTGACTGTCCAAAGGATAATTTTCGAAATCCTCGCGGAGGGGGGAACGTGAAAGTTGGGGAAATTGTAAAGGGGAGTCTCGACCAAGGGGCGATCATAAGGACGGCGAGGGGGGTTTCGTCGGAAGACATACGGGTAGGGCAGATGGTGATAGTCGAAGGAGTACGGCACAAGTTCCTCGCTTTAGTGAACGACATAGGCCATCCGGAGGAAATTGAAGGACTCCCGAGCGCCAAAGAAGACATCATAAGGGCATTCAAGGGAGGATTGTTGCGTTCTAACATAAGCGCAAGCATCATAGCCCAGAAAGAGGGAAATTCGAAAGCTGAAAAAGCCGTTACGTTCCCCGAACTCCTCCAAACCGTGAGAACAGTAAAGGCCCATGACGTGAAGGATTTCTGGGGAGAGGAGGATCTGAAAGAGGGGATCGTCAACGTGGGCTACTTAGCGGGCTACCCAGCGCGCGAGGACTACCTCGTTCCCATTAGGCTGAAAATATTGGCGAGCCGTAGTTTCGGAATATTCGGCATGACGGGGACGGGTAAGACTTTCTTGGGCAACATACTGTCGGGCTACTTGGTGGGGTTGGAAATCGCGAACATCCTCGCCTTTGACATGCACAGCGAGTACGGGGCGTACGTTCGAGATGACGAAAATAAGCCCTTAGAAAAAGGATGCGGATGCGGGCTTTACTGGGCCTTGAGGGGGTGGTCTATCCAACTCTACTACCTAGAAGACGAGCTGTTCGACTGGGTTAAACAGAAAGTGCGGGAGGAATTTGGCCAAGAACTAACGCAAGGATCCTTGCTCAAGATTTCGGTATTTAAGATCAACCCTGAAGACGTGATAGCTTGTTCGGAGGAGCTAGGACTAGGAGGGGAGCAAGTCCACGGCCTGAGGGCGTTTAAACGGATGATCGACCGCGCTGTCGATAATTTGAGGAAGGGCATGCGTAAACCCCCTGATAATAAGGAAATCCGCGAATTGATGGAAAAAATCTTGAAAATAGACAAGGAACTGCGCGCAAGAAATGTAAGGTGGTACAGTTTCTGGTTGTGGCTCATCTTCAAGGTGAAGGGAGCCGAGGACGTGCGAAAGCTGTGCGAAGCTTGCAGGATAGAAAAAGGCGAAATTGAGTCATACGTCGCCGATAAGACGTTATCCGCCATCGTGAGGAAAGTGAAGAGGTTAAAAAGGCTGGGGTTCCTCTCAGAAGACCCAGAGGATGCGCGCGATGATGTCGTAGAAAGGATTGCGAACAGTCTATCGAAGGATAGTAGCGTCGTCATTTCCTTTGGCAGGTACGAGGACGACCCGCTCGCCTACGTCTTCGTCGCCAACGTGGTGTGTAGGAGAGTGGCGGAGAGATTCAAGTCCCTCCGAGAGCCGCCCAAGAGGAACCTCGTCATCGTGGTGGAAGAAGGACACAAATTCCTCTCCAAGGAGCAAATAGAGAAGACGCCTTTTGGAGTTATAGCGAGGGAGCTTAGGAAGCGAGGAATAGTCCTCTGCATCATAGACCAGCGTCCAAGCCAGATAGACGAGGATGTGTTGTCTCAGTTGTGGAGCAAGTTCGTCCTATGCCTCGACGAGGAGGACGATTTGAAGGCGGCTCTGAGGGGCGCCCCTAGGAGTTCTCAGCTCAGGACTACCGTTCCGAACCTCAGGATAGGCGAAGTCCTCGTGCACGGCAAGACCATAAGCTTCCCAACGGTCCTCAAAGTGAGGGATTACCAGGAAATCCTCCAAGAGTGGGATCGCATATCCCTGCAGTCGATTCCTCAAGAACCCCTTGAACAAATAGGTGCATAAAATTGGCATGGCCGCATCATAACGAGACGCATTTGTTCCTCGTTGGAAGCCGATTTGCCTCTCATGGGGCGGAAACATGCCGCGCGTGATAGCCACTTCTGACCTCCACCTGGGGGCGTGCTGGTCGGACATGAGCCGCAAGGCGAAGGAGAAGCGATTGGGCGACCTTCTCAAGAACCTAGACCGCATCGTAGACTACGCGATCGAACAAGAAGCGGATGTCCTCGTGATCGCGGGAGATATTTTCCACAAGAAGGGAATCACCGAGCTCATAAGGCAGGAATTCGCGAAAAGAATAAGGAAGGCACGCCATCACGGAGTGCACGTCGTTCTCGTCGCGGGGAACCACGACAGAGTAACGCCCGGATTGATTCCGGAGGGCGCCGATTCGAGGGTTTCTAGGATAGGAGCTTACGGTGTGACGGTTAAAGGGGAAGGGCTCATCATCGCGGGGGGATCCATTCAAGTCGACTTGATCGATTGCAAAGACGGCGAGAAGCTGGGCGTGGTCGCCGTTCCCTATTTCCCCCAAGAATTTCTAGAGGAAAAAACGAAGGACCCCGCCGAATACGTAAACTCCGTTTTTAGAACGAGGATTAAGGAAGTGGTCCAAGATTTGAGAAAAAGAGGGGCCGACCACGTCGTTTTAGTTACTCACGGTAGCGTGGAAGCCGCAATAACCGAAACCGAGCGCAAGTTGGGCGACGTGGTCGATTATTGCTTGAGCCTAGAGAGCTTACGAAGCTCGGGCGCGGATTTGGTCATCATAGGGCACGTTCACAAACCCCAAGAATGGAAAAACTACGGCGTTTGGTACCCAGGATCCATAGAAAGGCTGGATTTCGGCGAAATAAACGACCAGAAATCCTTTATTGATGCCGTTCTCCGGCGAACTGGCCGGGAAGTCAAGCGTATCCCGCTGGAGTGCAGGCCCATGTTCCACGCCGAGCTTTTCCACAAGGACTACGGGTCAGTCGACGAAATACTGAGGGATCTCAGAGAAATCTACGGCGAATCGCTCAAGGATTCTCTGCTACGCGTTCGGGTGCGAACGAACTTGAGGACTAGCCAAGTGAGGAGAGCTATCGAGGAAGAATTTTCCCCTCTTTACGTGCTAGTCGAGCGCGTCAAAGAAGTGCGGCAATACAAAGCGGAGCCCGTTCCTAGGCCGAAAATCGAAAGGGAACACCTAAAGAAGTGTCTGAAAGACCGCTACCCGACCTACGAGGACGAAATAATCGAGGAAGCTGTCAACAGGGCAATTCGGCTAGCGAGGGAGGTGGAAAGTGATTAGGATAGAGCGCATAGAAGTGAAGAACTTCAAGTCGATACCCAACGCTTCTGTGAACCTCGAGAAAGGGAAGATATACTTGGTGTATGGAGAGAACGGGGTAGGGAAAACCGCTCTCTTCGTGGATGCCTTAATTGGGGGGCTCTTCGGACCTTTCAGGAAAGATCCGTACTATAAAGGGCTCCTCATGAGGGGAAGGAAGGCAAAGCTCGCCGTGGAATTCAGCATAGGGAACGAGAGATATCGCGTCGAAAGAGAAGTGCAACACGATGGAGAATGGCGTCACACAGCCCGGCTGTACGACTTGAATTCCGGTAGGCTCCTAGCCGGCAAGATAACCGAAGTGGAGAACTTCGTCCACAGCCTCGTGGGGATGAAGTTCGCGAACTTCAAGCGGGTGGCCGTAATCCACGAGGGCGAGCTGGATGTGATCGTGAGGGCAGATCCCCAAGATGTCCGGAGGTTGTTTACCGAGGTAAGCGGCCTGGACGAGCTGGTCAAGGAATGCGGGAAAAAGGCTAAAGAAAAACTCAATCAGGTCGCCAAGGAACGGGAAAAGCTTCGAGAAGAGCTAGGAGAGCTAGAAGCCGAGTTCAAACTAAGGCAAAAGGAGTTGGAAGAGCTAGAAGAAGAAGCCAGAAGCCTCGAAACGAGCTTGAAGGAGCTGGAATCTGAGGTGGAGGCTATAGAGGCTCGGATAAGCAGATTGAGTCGATTAGAGGCGGAAAAAAGAAGTTTGGAAGCCGAAAAAGAGAAGCTGAATGCCGAAAGGGAACTTCTGAGAGAAAAAGAAAAAGAGCTTATTGTTCGCCGGAAGGAAATTTCCCTTAAATTGAAGCAGGCCGAGAAGATAGAAGAAAACCTCGATTCTCTGAGAAAGAAAAAGACGAACGCCGAGGAGGAATTGACGCAAATAAAGGAGGAATTAACGCCCATAGAAGAGAGAATAAGGAAATTAAAGGACGAGAAAAGCAAATTGAAGGCCGAATTAGAAGAGGTCTCCAAGGAGACGTCCGTAACCGACGAAAAGATGAACATGCTCGCCCCCATTCTCCGCGCTCCCGAGGAGTTCGTCCAAGAAAAATGCCCCATTTGCAGGAGGCCTATAACGCCGGAAACCATCAGGGAACACCTACCTGAGATCGAGGAAGAGTATCAGAGTCTGTCGCGCAGAAAGGAAGAGCTCGTTGAGCGGAAGAGAACCCTTGAACTAGCTTTAAAAGAGAAAGAAGAGGAGGAAAAAGAACTCTGCTCGTCTAGGGATAAGAAAAAGGGGAGGATTGAGGAATTGGAAAAGAGCCTAGCTTTCCTTTCTGAGCGTATCTCTTCTCTCGAAAAAGAGCTGAACGAGTTGAGGGGGGAGGAATTGCGCGAGGAGATGAGCAAAATCGAGGAAGAATTAGCGCGAATTTCCGAAAAGGAGAAGGAAATACGCGAGCGAGTATCGGGCGTGGAAGAAAAATTACGGTATTTGGAAGACGAGATGAGGAAAATCATGCGAGAGAAGGGGGTGTACGACGAAAAGAAGAAAGAGCTTGAGGCTAGGCGGAAGGAGCTGGAGGAAGTGAAAAGGAGAATACCGCAGGAGGAAGAGGAAGTATCGAAAATGGAATCCGAGATTCGAACCAAGAAGCAAAAACTCGATCGCCTAGAAAAGGAGCAAAAGATTTGGGATATGTTGGCCAATTACGTTTTCAAAGAGGGAGGATACATCGAGGAGCTCCTCAAAGTCCTCTATAGGAGGCTAGAGAAGGAGGCTACAGAATTCGTCCAAACGTGGTATTCGAATTACACGATACGGATACAAACAGAAATGAAGAGGGGACTGCTCACCCCCAAGTTCTACATACACGATGGGGCAGATATGAGGGAGTTCTCCACGTATTCAAGGGGGGAAAGGGCAACCATAGCGACGGCTCTTAGGATAGCGTTGATGAGCGTCGTGCCCGAAAAGAAGGGGAGGAGGGCCGCCCCACGCACTCTTATAATCGATGAAGGGCTCCCACAACTGGATAAGCAAAACTTACGGACATACGCGGAGACTTTGGAAGACATGGTGGAAAGCGGAGTCTTCGATAACGTTGTCCTAATATGCACCGATCAACTTTTCGACCACCTGAGGGACGCATTTAGGAGAAGCGACATGCTCCGAATCATTAGAGTAGAAAAAGGAGGAAAGCTGAGCTTCCTAGCCTAGCTTCATTTTGCTAAAAGCGTCTCGGAGGATTTTTGCGTGGTCGAACGCCATTTTATCGGGGATCCTATCGAACAACCGCACTTCTTTGGTTTCGTGAGATGGCCTTAGGGATCCGCTTTTCGGCTTCGCCAGAAAAACTATCGAAATTACGTGACCGCGGGGATCTCGATCAGGATCGGAGTAAACCCCCACGAGTTCTAGGAGTTCCACATCCAAACCTGTTTCTTCCTTCGCTTCTCGGAGTGCGGCTTCTTCAACTTTTTCGCCGTACTCCACAAACCCTCCTGGGAGAGCCCAATGGTCTTTGAATGGCGGAAAAGTCCGCTTCACGAGGACGAATTTCCCGTCTGGGTACACGATAACCACGTCGACGGCCAACCGCGGCGACTTCTTCATCATGGTAATGCCCCGGGCGGGATTTGAACCCGCGATCGCCGGGGTGAAGGCCCGGCATGTTTCCAACTACACTACCGGGGCACATAACTTTTCATGCCGAACTTAAAAAGCGAAATGAGAAAGCGCGTCATCGTGATAACCGGTACGCCAGGCGTTGGGAAGAGTAGCGTGGCTGAGGAACTCTCTAGGGAGTTAAAAGCCCGATTGATCAGCGTGGGCGACCTAGTCGTCAGGGAAAAACTGTACTCGGGCTACGACGAAGAGAGGAAAACTTACGTTGCTGACTTGTCAAAAGTAAGGGAAAGGATCCAGGAACTAGTCCGCCAATCGGCCGAAGACGTGGTGATAATAGAAGGGCATTACGCGCAACTAGTTGCCCCCGACGATGTAGAAATGGTCGTTGTCCTGCGATGCGAACCCAACGAATTAGAAAGAAGGTTACGAAAGGCGGGATATTCGGATGAAAAAGTGAGCGAGAACGTTAGGGCGGAAATATTGGATGTCTGCCTCTGCGAGAGCGTCGAGAGGTATGGGGGAAGCAAGATATTCGAGGTAAACACCACGGGTAAATCGCCCAAAGACGTAGTACGCGAGGTACTCGTTGCGCTTAAGGAAGGAGTAAGGAGGCTCGGCGTGGTGGATTGGCTGGGGGAATTGGATAAGAAGGGAGAACTGGAGCGTTTCTTCAACGAGCTTTAACCCGTTTTAGGAAAAACCTCCGCATCATGTCGTGCATTAACTCATCGTCCTTGATGGCGAAAGGAGACACATCAACCTTCTTCTCCACCCTAACGAGGAAGGGATAGGGATTTGAGGCCAATTCGACTATCGCAACTCCCTTGGGGAGGTAGTGTAAGTACTCGGCCTGTTCCCTGCTCAAATTCATGGCTCCCCGGAGTATTTGCCGATCGTCGACCGTTTTGATCCGGTGGCATATTCTAGTTACCGCGCTCTTTATGATCTCGGCGGAAAGCTGGGAGGGGTATTGGCTGACGATTATGATGCCCTCGCCGAACTTCCTCAGCTCGGACAACATACGCTCCCCGATGGAGGGAGGGTCTTCGGGTCGTCTCGCTGGAACGATGTTGCGGGCTTCTTCGATGACAGTCACGTGTTTCTTGTGGGGGGCGACCACCGAAGTCCTGTAATCGTATATGAGCTTCAGGAGTATGGAGGCGAATATTTTCCTCGTTGAGAGTTCCTTGAAGTGTCCCAGCTCGATCGATATCGTGTGCTCGAAAAGCTCCTGAATAGTAAGCGTGGACGGTCTGTTGAGAGCCAAACCAGCTTGTCCTTCGGTGAGCGGCCTTAGCCTCCTGAAGAGGGCTAGCTTGGTTTCCCTATCGTAGGCCGATTTTATGGGCATGAGCTCTATCTGCCGTAGCAAATCCGAAAGAGTAGGGCTTTTCTTCGCTCGAAAGAGGGCGTAAAGGGCTTCTTGGAACATGTAGCTTTGGGGCGGGGTGAAGGAGAATATGTCCGCGAATATGTCGGTGACAAGGCTTATGTGCTCGCTTAGGTCGCCTAGTCTGAAGAAATCGAGCGGATTAATGGAAAGAGGGGACATCGGTTTCCCTGGCGTGAACACCCAGCCTCCTAGATCCGTGATGAGTTTGCGGTATTCGTTATGCCAGTCTATTATCAAAACGGGAATTCCGAGCTCCTCGACTAGATATTTCACGATGGTCGCAACGGTCGTGGATTTACCGGAACCAGTTACACCGAATACGGCTACGTGGGTCGTGAGGTCTTCCTCGCTCAACACGGCGGGATATAAGGGACTCCCGTCTTTGATGACGTACCCCAGCTTAATGCCCTTGCTTCGGAAACGGGGGAGCTCGAAGGGAGGTTCGGGCGCTTCAGAAACGGTCGAAGGGCTCGGCGGATTGAGAGAAATGAAGCAACGTAACTCGGAAGGCAGAAGAATTATGCTATTTGGGAGGGGGATTTGGTAAAAAAAAGAACGCAAGTAAAGTAAGACTTCTTCAGCCTTCATGATCTCGGCTTTTACCCCGGGGAAGCTGGAGTATATTGAAGCAAGCAAGGACCTAACCTTCTCTCGAACTTCTTCGCATACTCTATCGGCGTCCCCATCAGCCCAAGTGAACATAAACAGATTACTCTCCAGAAAGCCGTAAGGAACTTGCGAGATGGTCGTTTGCAGTTCTCTTCTCTTCTGGCGAGCTTCTAGGGATCCTTTTATTGAATCAGAATTTCTCAGCTTCTCTATTTCCTTCTCCATACTTTGTAAACGCCGATCTCCCGATTCTATGGGGCGAAGGCATAAGGTGTAAAAGCAGGGAATACCCGCCTTCTGTAGTCCTGAAAGGAAATCCCTTATCCGATCGCCTTCGGTAGCGTTGAAGGGTTTGCTGAGGAACTTAACTCCCGCAATAGCCCTGCAATGACCACTTGATTCTATTAAAACAGCGTTTTCCCTCAGTTTTATCGACTTAACGCCAAGCAGATCGCTTCCCGGGAAGTATTTCGCCCGAAGTTTTACCCATAGAAGTCGAACCTTCGGATAGCGGGATAGCAACGACAAGCTGATTAGGCATATCCCCAAAAATCCCGCCACTAGGACTATAAGCCTAGGAAGGCCAATTATCCAGCTCACTTGCAGAATGATGAAAATAACTAGGAGGATTAGCGTCGTCTTCTCCTCGCTCATCTTATGGAGGCTTATAGAGCCACCCGAAGTACGCGTCTATTCCGTTGACGATTTGCTGGGATAGAGCCTCTAGGAACGAGTTCGTGGAGCTTATCGAGGTAAGTATGAAATGGCCGAGTACGCCGAGTAAGAGTAAAGAGACGCATATGAGGAGGGCTTCCTCGAGTATTTGAACTCCCCTGTCACTTATCCTCCTCATAGCACTTCCGTCCTTTCCACCTATTTAAGCTAGCAAGTTCAAGAAAGTCCGAACGAGGAAAAAGGTAATCCAGAAGGCCGATAGAGATGCGAAAAAGTTGATGAAGGGATTTTTCGCATTCGCCATTTCCGCGGAGTAAAAAGCAGGCAAGGCGGACATGCACGAAAGGGCGAGCGCCGACAATAGGGAGTCGCGCTCCGCCACCCACTGTAGCAACACGTGTTCTTTGAAGTAGGGTAGAAAAGCGACTAACATGGAACACGCTATCGA
>CAYNNH010000047.1:0-8806 GCA_964398605.1 uncultured Nitrososphaerota archaeon
GAGCGGGAGCGGGCGTGGGCTTAGGAGGGGTTGGCTTTGGAGCTGGGGGCTGGGGAGGAGGAGCTCCCCCCGTGATCACGGCAAGACCTTTCCCCGTTAAAACGTATGCGTCTCCCTCCACTTTCAAATAGCCCTGACTCACGAGCCACGTGAGAATGGTTTGCAAGAAGGATTTAGGCAAGCCCATCAGGCCAGTCAACGTCCCTATGGGGGCTCTCCCCCCGCACTTGTAAACAGCTTCAAGGGCTCTGCGGTAATTCCCGCCAGGTACGGACATTCATAATGCGACTACCTCGCCTAGTTAAGCTTTCTTTTGGAAGAGAAAAGCCTCAATAGGACGAGGGAAGAAACGACTAGGATTAGAATGATGGCTGAGAGGTGTTCGAAGACCGCCATTCGAATTTCTTTTGAAGTTTCGGCGTGATCGCTGGTTATTTCCAGGAAGACATCATCGTTCACCGTTATTTCAAAGCTCTCCCCGCTGAGGGTTACCGCCGTGTACTCTCCCGCTGGCAGACTCAAGGTTTTCTGCCCTTCCACGGAGAACTTCAAAAAGCTCTTCCCTTCGCAGTAGAGGGTGATTATCGTCTTCTTCGGCGCCTTAAACGTGACGCGGTACACGGGAACCTGCACGTAGCACGTTGTCCCGTTGAATTCTATAGTTTGGAGCTTGACCAAGCGCCCCATGTAAAACACCCTGACCTCGTACGTCCCGAGCGGCAGATCGGGCGCTTCGAAGCCGCCGAATTCCTTTTCCTCAGCCCTCACGACGAAACTCCCTCCTTTGGGGAAAATGAGCACCTCGCAGCTAGAAAGATACCTCCCCTTTCCGTCGAGCACGAGGAGCCGGATGTCTGATTCGGGGAGCAAAATTCGGACATCTTCCCAATTCCCAAAGCCCCAACACTCCTGCGAAATCACGCAGTATCCGTCCTCCACAACGAGTTCTCGAGCTTCGCCCGCGTAGAGGATCTCCGCAACTCCCCTTTCATCGGTCGCGTTCGAGAACTCCCCAACGTCGGTCCGCAACTTCACGAGGACGTTCCTCTTAAGGCGTCCCCTTAGGTCGAACACGAGCACCCTCAACTTCTTGAGCGAGCACAGGATGTCCAAGTCCCCATCGATGGAGACCTCGTCGGCGTAGACCTCGTAGTCGCCGTACGAGCACGTGACGTTGTACCTGCCGGGTATTATGGGAACGACCACGGAACCGTTTGAGGGTACGGTCAAGCTCCATTCTCCTTGCTGGAGAGTTAGGTTCACCGAAACTGGCTGGCCGAAGCTCGTGAGGGTCCTAACGCACACGTTCTCGACTTTGGGCACCCGCAGTCTGACCTTTAAGGCTGTCTTACCGTGCACGGGCAACTCGACGCGGATGCAGGATAGGGCGCCGTATTTCTTTTCGTGGACCGTTAAAACTCGGCCTTCGTGCTCGACGGCGGATACCTCCCCGAAGAGGGGCAATATCTGGAAGGTGACATGGGCGGGTTCAGCGGACGAGAGGACGATCTCACACACGGACGACGCGGGGTCGTAGAATATGTTCTCGACCGAAACCCCGTCCATCCAGTAAAGGGGTATATTTGTTTCCCTCCCATTAACCCCCACGATGCCCGTGAACGTTATGAAAAGCCGTGGATCCATAATGAGCGGATGCCCATCGGCGATGAGAGGCGTGCAAAGCCACCACATCCCGTCCCAGGGATGAATATACTCCCCGCAACGGAAGTAGGGGTATTCATCGATGTAGTAAAGATGTAGTCTGTTGCGTAGAACCTTCTCCATTAGAGAGGAGCACCATTGGGCGCCTTCCAGGGAGTTTGCCTTCATGAACAGCTTGGGTAAAAGGGGGGTACATAGTTTGCCATCCAATTGCAAACATTCCTCAACGAACGTTTTCATATAGGGTAGATAGCTTTCGTTTCCCGTGAACAGGAAAGGAAAAGTATAAAGGGGATACATGCCCAATCGATCCCCACCCCCTCTTGTGTAGGGATTGGGTTCCCCACTCCAAGTTACCGACCCGTAAATCTTGCCTTTGGTGCTATTGACGATGGCAAAGGCCGTTTTTACTGCCATTCTCAAATAAGATTGGTTTCCCGTGGCGACGTACAAGTATACGAAGGGCATAGGGATGAGGCTCTCGGGCCTCCAGTACTTCTTCGTCGGTTGGGGCACGCTACCGTTCCACCTCCACTCATATGGTATTATACACGACTCCTTGTTTCTGAGGTCGTAAAGCAATCGTCCTATTCCTTCCGCTATTTCGAGGTATTTCCTCTCCCCAGTGAGGGCATGAAGTCTGCAAAGTATCGCGACAAGCATGGATTCTTTCTCCGAGTAGCTGTGCGTGTCGTAGTATGTTCCATTTGCATATGAGCGCAAGAATCGCTTTAGCATGTGATCGATGTATTTCTTAGCTTCTTCTAAGTGTCCGAACATCGCGAACACATCCACCCAATAGGCATTCCAAGCAGCCGCATAGTACCAAGGAGTGGCACAAATAGAGCTGCTCCTGCCCGAAGTGAAGTTAAAAAAGTACGCGTCCCCCTTTTCGTCGAACACGTAACGAACTATCGAGTCGATCAAGCGCCTAGTAACATCCTTATAGCGTTTATCCCCGCTTACTAGGTAGGCGAAGTAAAGCATAGTACTTGCTGGCCCTCCTCCGCTTGACAATTCCGACCCTTCGAGAGTTTCGGCATTTACTCGCCGGTAGGGCAACCAGTATTGTTTGTTTATCCCGTAATCTAAGAAAGCGTCCATTATCTTGACATACGTTTCTCTTCCGAGCTCGCAGAGTTCGTAGGAATTTTCAAATTTGCTATGTTGCGCCGTTGAATGAGGAATTAGAGGAACTAAGAGCAAAGCGCAAAGAATTACAAACAAAGTAGCCTTTTTAATCCTCGACAATGACCACGGATCCTAGAGCTTGTCCAGGGATTCCTTTCCTCAACCTGACCCTCACGGCATTCCTCCCGTGTACATCAACGATCCTACCTTTGAACTCCTTGCCTTTGTACAACACGCAGACCTTCTTTCCTATGAGAGAATGGAGCGTTCTTCGCTCTACTCCCTTAAAAACGACTATGATCTCGCGCGGATTCTGAGTGCCGGGCCCGATTCGGTAATTTACGACCCTCCCCTCCACAGAATCAATAAAAAGGGGACGTTAAAGAACCTCCCAACCAACATAAATAGGACGTGGGCTAATAGCATGAGCTTTGAGTGCCGTCAGCTACCGTGCCGCACCCCCTCCAGCCGCACCCGCTTACGTGAAGAAGGACATCTATTACTTCCCCAAACCCGGTCCCCAGAACACGGACGAGACCTTGAGGGCTGCCCTCGAGAGGGCCCGAGCCTTGGGCATCAAGAAGATCGTGGTGGCCACCAACACAGGCAAAACCCCGCTCAGGTTGTTGGAGCTCATCCCCTCAGGGGAGGAGTACGAAATCATCGCCGTTTCCGTCTCCGCCCACACGCCCAAGATAGGATTGCCCCCCGAGAGGAAAGCCGAGCTCGTGGCCAAAGGCATAAAGGTCATCCACGCGTACTCGGGAGCCGAGGGGGCCCTCGAGCGCGGGGACATACCCTACCCCAACGTGGAGAGGTCCATAGCGGCGGCTTTATCGACCGTCAGCACGGGCCTCCACGCCATCTTCTGGTGCGTTTTGGCGGCCTTGGACCAAGGCCTCATAAATCCGGAGGAAGAGGTCATCGCCGTGGCGGGAACAGGCTCCCTCGGAGGGGGAGCGGATACGGCCGTTGTAATCAAGGCAGGCTATCCCTATATGCTCTTTGACCGGACGAAGGGGATGAAGATCAAGGAAATTATCGCTATGCCTAGGGAGAGAGGCTAATGTGGAGCCCCCGCCTCCGCAAGGTCATCACGTTCCTCAAGGTCTTCACGTTCCTAGTTTCCTTCGCCATCGCCTGGTACGCTTACTACTACTTCGCCCTCACGTTCGTGGAGCCCGTCAGCCGCCTCTACTCGAGCATCTCCATCGCTTTCGCGACCGCCGTCATCGTCTACTTGCTCGCCCTCTACCTTTCGAGGAAATTCTTGGAGGCGACCCTCTACCCGAAGACGCCTTCTTTTTGGGAGGAGGTGCGCAAACTCAGGGGAGTTAGGGGCTTTAAGATCGCTTTCATCCTTCTCATCATCGTTTCCATAGTCGTCGGGTTCACCGCTCCTTACGAAGTCGCCTTCAGGAGGTCGTTCCTTATCAAGAACGAGGCGGGAACGCTCGATTACATGCAGGTCATCTTTTACGTCCACGAGTCCCACTACGACGTGCACGTCGCCATCGATTCCCCATCGCCCTACGCAGTGGACATGGAGCCCATGGAGGAGAAAGTGCCCTTCTTCTGGGGCGTTTTCGACCGCAAAATCGTCGTCGAGTTCTACAATTTGACCGGGGACGCGAGCGTGACCGTTGAGGGCAAGCAGGTCTGTTGCATAGCAAGTTACGTGCCGGTTTTCTGGAGGGCGTACAACGTCCGAATGGGGGACAAAACGGACAGCGGGAGCGTGAACGTCGTCTTGACCATCATAGGGCCGCGCTTGGTCGAGCGCCAAGGGACCGAGATAAACGTGAGGATCATCACGCAGGACATCGACAGGCTCGCCTCATTATCGAACGCCTTCCAGTGGAAGGAGAGCTGGTCCGACGCCTTCTTTAGGCTCTTCCACGGGGATGTTCGAACCATAAAGCCCGAGCCCGAAGTTTACACGAGTTGGGTTCTCTCCCTCCCGCCCACCATCGAGGCTTTCGTGTGGTGGGCGAGCGATCAAATCGTCCTCTTGTCGAATGCCATCATGGCCCAGAGCTACGCCTTCATGGACCAATATGGCGTAATAGTGCTCGACATTCGCTTCAAAATACTAATCCTAGTCGGGCTGTGGATCGTCGCCCTGCTGGCGGTTTATCTCCTCAGGAAGTAGCTATTCTACGGGGAGGACCCTCAGGAGGATCGTTCTGACGAGTCCCATTCCTCCCGCAAACAGTATCCCGCCCATGATGAGGTCGAGGATCGCCGCTATGAGCTTGTTGCCCCCTATGTCGTAGGAAGCGATGCCAAAGAAGGCGATACCCACTCCTATGAGGGCTATCCCCAAGGCGAAGCAAACCTTTTCAACGTCGCTCAAAGGGCGGAACTCCGCTTCTGCCAGCTCGACTTCTTTCTTCCTCGACATCCCCATTCTTTGAGAAAAAATAAAAATGCTTAACTCTCCGAGCGCTTGCCCTTACCTTGCCTCGGCTGAGTGATGCCTACCAGCCCGATCGGTCCCGCAACGGGGAGGTTGGACGGGATGAATATGAGGGTGTTCGCTCCCGGCATGCGCCCTATCTCGTAGAGGATGTTCATCCACCTCAGCGTGAGGGCGTTGGGATCGGCTTCGTATATCTTAGCCGCCTCTAGGAATTTCTGGGCAGCCTCTTCTTCCGCCTTGGCGAGAGTGACCCTCGCCATCCTTTCCCTTTCGGCTTGGGCTTGCCTCGACATGGCGTCTTCGAGGGCGGGAGGGATGATGACATCCCTTATCTCCACGGAAAGGACTTTTACGCCCCAGGCCTCCGTCTTCTGGTCGATGATGTCCCTCACGTGCATCCCGATTTTCTCCCTTTCGGAGAGGAGCTCGTTGAGCTCTACCTTGCCCAATATCTCTCTGAGGGTCGTTTGAGCCGCCCACTGGGTCGCCTGCACGTAGTCCTCGACGTTGAGGATGCACTTCTCGGGATCCACGACCTTCCAGAACATCACGGCGTCGACGTTCACGGGAACGTTATCGACGGTGAGGGTGCGCTCCGTCCTGAAGGGGAACACTTGGATCCTCAGCGAAACCCTCTGGGGGACCCTTTCGATGACGGGGATGACGTACGTGAGCCCGGGACCCCTCAAGCCCACGTACCTGCCGAGCCTCAGGACGGGAATCTTCTCCCACTCCTTGATGACCCTTATCCCCGAGAGGAGGATGAGGATGACGATAAAGAGGATGAACGCTAGGAGGACCATCATCAGCTCACTCATAGCGAATTCTTACCCCTCCTCTTTTTTCTGCTTTGGCACGACTAAAAGCGTCAATCCCTCAATTCCCTTCACGATAACTTCTTCTCCTTCGTTGACCGTTCCCTCTAGGCACCTAGCCTTCCAGACTTCCCCCTTCACGCGCACCTCTCCTGAGGGCTTCAAATCGGTCAGAGCGATGCCCGTCGCTCCCATGAACGTTTCCATGCCGACCTTCACTCTCATGCGCTTCGTTTCCGCCACCTTGTAGGCGATGAACCCGAAGACGGACGCAACGGCTATGGCCACCCCCGTGAGAACCCACCGCACTTGCTCCACTAGGCCGGGGTAGAGGAGCCAGTTGGGCGATGGGAAGAGGAACAACGCCCCGATGACGAGGCACACGGCGGAAAATAAGGCGAGGATCCCCACGCCCGTCTTCACTTCCGCTATGAGAAGGGAGAACGCGAGGACGAAGAAGATGACAGTTGCGAGGCTTATCCCGATGACTCCGAAGCCTATGAGGGCGAGGATGAGACATATGGCCCCGCAGAGCTCCGCCCCGTAGCCCGGAGTCTTTATCCCTATGAATAAGAGCCCCAGCCCCACGACGAGGAGGAGGGAGCAGACGAGGGGGTTAAGAAGGACGGACATGAAGAGGGTTCTCGCCCCGGGCTGGTAGTCCACCACGGAAGCGTCCTGTATTCCTTCGAAGCCGAACTCCTTCAGT
Source organism: uncultured Nitrososphaerota archaeon (assembly GCA_964398605.1). Taxonomy (GTDB): domain Archaea; phylum Thermoproteota; class CAYNNH01; order CAYNNH01; family CAYNNH01; genus CAYNNH01. Next base: position 6,740 of record CAYNNH010000047.1, read on the forward strand.
ACTTTCCCTTCAACGGACTCGTCCTTGTTTACGAGTTTCCAGCGAACGTTCCCGGCTTCGTCGGAGAATTGGACGAGCTTCTTCTGGCTCAACATCGCCAACAGCTGGGTTAAATCGCTCGCGATCATTTCAACGACGCCGTATTCGAGCGCCTTGCTCGCTTCCAAGTTCAAGTTCTCTTCCACGAACGCCCTCGCCGCCGTTTCGTTGCGGCAGTGGAGCTTCGCGTGGGCGACCATGAGCTCGGAGAGGGCGTTGACGTACTTCGAGTAGTTCACGGGCTCCCAGCCTACGGTCGGCTGACAGGACCCGATGGTCGTTCCCGGGGCCATGACGGCGACGTGGGCGGACATGAGGACGAAAGTCCCCCCGCTCCACGCCGAAGCCCCTATGGGGTAAACGTACGCGCAAACGGGAACGTCCGATCCTTCGATGAGCTCCATGATCCTCTTCACCGCGTCCACTTCCCCTCCTGGCGTGTTCAACTCCACGACTACGAGACGGTAGCCCTGGCTTGACGCGATGCTGAGGGCTTCTTCTACGGCCATCCTAGTCGCGTCGGTTATTTCCCCGTCCACCTTTACCAAGAGAACGGAGTTCCCCGCCCTCGGAAGAGGGATGAGGGCCAAGAGCAAGAGACACGCAAGGGCCCACTTCATCAAGTAAGTAAAAAATGCCATTAATAGGGGGGACTTTCTTCTCGATGGGCGAAGAACGCGTAATCGAGGTTCCGAGCGGGATGACTGTCCACCGCATGATGGTCATTTGCTTCTTCTTCGGTTGGGTTCTCGCAGGCTTAGGGTTCGTGTTCTTGGGGATTGCTTCATATTACCTCATCGTGAACATGCTATTTGCCGTCCTCATCAACGCGATCATAGGCTTCACGCTCCTCCTCCCTGGTCTTTCCCTAGCGGCCAGCGCGAGGAGGCGCTTGGGGATTTAGGTGAAACGGGCCATCGTCTGCATGTTGCGGAGGAACCCCCACGACCACCTAGTTTACGCCCTCAAGCTTTCCGAGCTCGAGAAACTGGCCACCACGGCTGGCTACGAGATCGTCGATAGGATTATTCAGACGAGGCGGAAGCCCCACTCCAAGTTCGTCGTGGGGAAGGGCAAGCTGGAGGAACTGAAAGGGAAGGTGAAGGAGAAAGAAGCGAACTTCGTCATCTTCTACGAAAACCTCACGAGTAGCCAGAAGCTCGCCTTAATGAGGGAAACGGGTTGCGAAGTGATCGACCGGTACGAGCTGACGCTAGAGATATTCGACCTGCAAGCTTCGGACAAGCTCTCGAAGTTGCAGATAGAGCTCGCTAGGCTCAACAAGCTCTTCCCCTTCTACAAGCTCCAAGCCTCCATCCAGCTCAAGACGGAGCACCCGTTCTTCCGGGGCATGGGAGAATACGCCTACCACCGCCGAATAACGGGCCTCAAGCGGAAGATAAAGCGCCTCAAGGAGGAAATCGCCCGCATAAAGTGGCGCAGGATGCTCGAAATCGAGAAGAGGAAGCGCCTAGGGATGCCCATCATATGCATCACGGGCTACTACAACGCGGGGAAGACGACCCTCTTCAACGCCTTAACGGGGGAGAGGAAGCCCGTCAGCGACATGCCCTTCACGACCCTATCGAGCAAGTATCAACGCAGGTATTTCGGGGGGCAGATGCTCCTCTTCGTCGACACGATCGGTTTTGTCATCGACATCGACCCAGAACTCGTCGAGTCCTTCGAGCTGAACTTGCTCGACATGCGGGCGGCCGACATCTTGCTGTACTTGCTCGAGCTCTCGGATCCCGTGGAGCTCGCCAAGCTCAAGCTCAAGCACGGGATAAGCCTGCTGAGGAGGCTGGAAATCCCCCTCGAAAAGATAATCTTCGTCCTCAACAAGGCGGATTTGCTCCACGAAGACGAGATAAAGGACAGAGTTCGCGAACTCCTGCCTTTCGTCGGGCACAGCGATTGGTGCGTGATCTCGGCTAAGGAACGCCGAGGGTTGGACGCTCTTCTGGAGAAAATAAGGGAGAAGCTCGGCGTGGAGGTCCCGTCCTACATCGTCTAGTACATAACGTT
>CAYNNH010000048.1:0-8707 GCA_964398605.1 uncultured Nitrososphaerota archaeon
TTTAATCTCCTCGATTAGGTCGTCCGCCCTCATCTTTCGCAATCCCCCTCCTCTTATCCTCACGCTCAACAGCCCGCTCTCCCTTTCTTCGGATCCGACGACCACGATGTAAGGGATCCAGCTTTCCTCCGCCCTCCTAACCTTCCAAGATACCGACCGATCCCTGTCGTCGAGCTCCGCCCTGATCCTCTCCCGGAGCAACCGCTTCACGAGTTCTTCGCAGAAGGGCAGGTCCTCGTCGGAAACGGGGATGACCCTCACTTGCACGGGCGAGAGCCAGAGGGGCAACATGGGGGGTTTCCCTGCTTTCCTGTCCTTCTCAGCTTTCTCGAGGAGGCAGCACATGAAGCGCTCGATCGATCCGATGATCGCGGTGTGGATTATGATGGGGTGCTTCTTGCTCCCGTCGGCATCGGTGTACGTGATGCCAAATCTCTTCGCGTTCCCCACGTCTATTTGGACGGTGGCGCTTTCTATGGGCCTATTTATGTTGTCAATGAAGCAGAACTCGACGTTGATGACCCAGTAGTACTTGCCGGGCTCGACAACGTGGAGGAGCGCGTCCCTTCCTTCTTCCCTGACGAGCCTGTTCAAGAAGTCGCGTTCCTCTTCCAAGAAATCCCTCGTCACGTTGTAGAGGGAGACGTAAGTCCAGCCCATGGATCGGGCGACTTCGAAACACTCGTCCCGCAAACTCCTGAAGATCTCCTTCGCCTGTTCCATGTTCGCGCAGAGGCAATGCAAGTCGGGCATGTGGAAGAGCCTTTGCCTCGCCAACCCGCTTATCTCCCCTCTTCGCTCGTACCGGTAGCTGTCCGCGAGCTCGAAGATCCAGAGGGGGAGGTCGGAATAGCTTATCTCGTAGTCCTTCAAGATGGAGAATTGCCCAAAACACGCCGCGTACCTCAAGACGAACTCTCGCTTCCCGGGCTTCAGCTTGTACATCTTCTGGCCGAAGAGCTCGGCGTGCTTCGCTACGGGGGGATACTCGAGGTCGTACATGTTGCTCGTGTGGACGACGTACGCCCCCTTCCTAAGGGCTATTTGGAGGGCAAAATCGCTGAGCAAATCGAAGATTAGGGCACCTCTCGGCAGGAGCCTCAAGTGCCCCGCGTCAGAAAGTTCTTCGTGCTCCGCGAGCTTGAGCTTCTTCATGAGCCTCGTGTGTGGGGCGGCTTCTGGGCTCGCCTTCCTGCGTTTGAAGACCTCGTAGTCGAGCAAGGCCTTGAGCTCTTCGTCCCTGCAGGGATATTCTTCGACTTCCCAGAGCTTCCCTTTCGTGTCGAGAACGTAGTACTCCTCGCTCAACGCATGTACCTCCACTTCTCTATCCTCTTCTCCAGCTTCAACGCCTTCTTCAGTTGCTTGTAATGTTCCTTGCAGAGGTACGCCCTCCTTCCCGTCCCGCTTACTTTCAAACCAGCTTTTGCCGCCTTATCCAAGGACACGGATTTGACGGCGGGATTCCCGCATCCTTGGACGCTACACTTCTGCCCTTTCGCTATCCTGCCCATCTAGAAAAATGCACGGGTAATTTAGATGTGATAGGCAGAGTGCGGGACTTCTTCGAGCGAAAAATCTTCGAGCCTTTGGCACTCCGCTTTTCTTTCTTGGGTCCAAACTCCGCTACCTTCTTGGGCTTCCTGTGTTCCTTGGCTTCCGCTTACTTCTTCTTCAATTGGCATTCGCAGCACTTCCTGCTGTACGCCGCTTTCTTCCTGCTCTTGTCCGGGTTCTTCGACGCCCTAGATGGAGCTATTGCGAGGGTTTCCGGGAAAGTGACGAAGTTCGGCGGATTCCTCGATTCCATCGTGGATCGGCTGTCCGAAATCGCCGTGTTCGTGTCTATAATCTCGTCCGGCGCGTGCGATCTGATCTTCGGGATGCTGGCGCTCGCTTTTTCCATCATGGTGAGCTACGCGAGGGCGAGGTCGGAGGCTCTCGGGGTGAGCCAGCTGGGGGTGGGGATAGCGGAAAGGCCCGAGCGAATGTTGTTGCTCGCGTGCTTCGCCGCATTGGCTAATTTCTGGGGGATCCAATGGCTCAATTTTGGCGTAATCCTGATCGCCTTCTTAGCCGCGGTAACTTTTCTCCAAAGAGCTTACTACGCGGGGAAAAAACTGGAATAGCTACTTCGCCCTTATCCTCCCCTTGATCTTCCTCTCTTCCTTCGCCCTTATCTTCACGATTTTGTGGAAGATGGCGCAAGAAACGCAGTAGTACTTCGTGAGCTTCTGCCTCATCAGGAAAGCCCCCTGCTTCTCCAGCTCCCTCGCGAGGGCGGGATCCACCAAGCTCCTCCACACGGTCACCTTGATGGCCTTGTCCCGCGGGATCCTCGCGTGGCACATGGAACACTCCACGTACCCGACCCTTCCCTTGGAACGCCCTTTCGACCTTCCCGCCCTCCTCCGTTTCTTCGGCATCATGTAATGACGCCCTGCCATATGAAACGGTTAACGGTTCGGTTATCTTGCGCGGAGCGTATTTCGAGGAACTTGCTCGACGTGCTGTGCGTCGGACACGTGAGCATCGACACGGTGAAGACGAGGCACTTCAGCGGACTTCAACTAGGAGGAGCCGCCCTGTACTCGGCCATCGCTTCCAAACGCATGGGACTGGATGCGGGATTGATTTCGAAAGTGGGGGAGGACTTTCCAGACGAGTACGCCCTTAAAATACTCAGTTATTTGCCAAAGGCCATCATCCTCCGCTCCAAAGATCCCACGACGCGCTTCCTCTTGGTATACTCGAACGGGAAGCGGTCTCTACAAGTCCTCAGCATTTGCTCCCCCATCCTCAAAGAAGACTTGAGGGAGAAAGCCAAGCTCGCCATACTCGCCCCCATCGTGGGCGAATTGGACGGTTCTTGGATAGATGTCGAAGCGGAAATCCGGATCGCGATGATTCAGGGCTTCGTTCGACCCCCTAGGAGGGGCCCGGTAAGGCCCGCTCGGAGGCTCGACCCCTCCTTAGTTTCCTCTTCCTCTTATTTGATCGGGGACGAAGAAGAGTTCCTCGTCGGGATGGGGGCTTCTACGGTCGCCGATGCCGCCTCAAAAGCCTTGGAATTGGGATGTGCGGGAGTTATCGTGACGTTGGGCTCGAGAGGATCCCTCCTTTTCCTGAAAGATGCTGTTTGGAAAATTCCCGCGAAGAAAGTTAGGACTTTTGACCCCACGGGAGCGGGGGACGTGCTGGTGGGAGTCTTCGCTTCCTACTTGCTCGAAACGAGCGACCCTTTGCTCTCCGCTTGCGCCGGATCCATTGCTGCTTCGCTATCGGTGGAGCGGAGGGGCATATCTTCCCCTCCTACTCGCGAGCTAGTCGAGGAGGAACTCCCCAAAATCCTGAAGAGGGCCTCCCAAATCCGTTAGGATAAAAAGAGACCCTTAACGTTCTTGATGATCCGTGTTAAATCGATCAGCGCAAATGGGGCGAGCGTTCTCGGAATTGAGATCGAAATTCCGGAGGGTCCTCCCTTGCTGGTCATCGTGGGGAGGAAGGGCTTCGTTGCGTGCGGCTACCTCGACATAAAAGTGGCGGACAAGCTCGACCTCTTGGCGGCCACCATACCGGGCGTTGGGAGCGTGGAGGAGATGCTCGACTCGCCCGTGAAAGAACTCACGGAACGGGCGAGGAAAATGGGACTGCGAAAAGGGATGCTCGGAAGGGACGTTATATCGTTAATTGCTTGATTTCGGGTATTTTTCTTAGGAATTCGAGCAGAATGCTTAAAACGTAGGACCTGAGGATGACTCCCACGAGTTTCCCGTCGGAGCTAATCACGTACACGCGATCTTCGCCGCTTTCTACGAGTTTCTTAGCTATGAACGCCAAATCTTCGTTGACGAACGCCGTGAGGGGAGCGTGTATTATTATTTCGTCCACGAGGGCCTCCGGATCCTCTAGTACGAGTGAAAGCAGGTCCTCCATGGCCACGTAACCAATCAACTTCCCGTATTCGTCTATAACCGGGGCCTCTCTTATGCGATACCCCTCTAGGATCCTCAACGCCTTAGTGGCGGGAGTCCCCCGCTTGATCGTAAACGCAGCAGGTATACTGAGTTCCGAAGCTTTGATGCCTGTTTCCTTCAAATACCCACATTCTTGGAGCAAGTAATAGGCTTCGTCGAGAGCTCTTTCTTCCTCCTCGGGTCTGTGCTCGAATTGGTTAATGAAGAGCGAGAACCTTCCACTCGCGAAGTAACTTATCGCCGATGAAATGAGCGCTGGTATTATGGCGGAGGGTCCGCAAGTCTCCGCGACTAGGGCAACTCCTGTGAAGGGAGTTTTCAAACTAGCCGCCATTACAGCAGCCGTGGCGGCCATGACATACGCCTCGTTCCACGACCCACCTAGGAAGACCATGTTATACAAGGCGCCCGTGGCCGCCCCTAGGAAGAGTGCGGGGAAGAACACCCCTCCTGAGCCTCCGAAATTCATCGTGATACACGTTGCTACTATTTTTAGCACGAGGGTGAGTAATATGAACCAGCAAGTTGTCTTAAGGCCCCCTATGATGAACGCGTGGATGTACTCGTCCCCTTCTCCCAAAACGGCGGGATCCAACAAACCTAACGCGCCTATGGCCAATCCGCCCAAGAGGACGATGGACCAGTCTCCCTTCACCACGCTCCTGAAAACGGAATTCTCCATGACCCTGAAAAGCTTGGCATAGCAATACCCTACGAAGCCCGCTATTGCGCCTATGACCACTAAATGTAGGACATCGAGGGCGGTGGGGACCGCTGGGGGGACCGGTATGAAAGGGATCATCATGGTCTTCCCGAGGAGGAGGACGGACGTTATGTACGAGACTATACACGCCACCGTTGCTGGCACGAACGCCTCCTTGGCCAAGTCTCTCTGATAAGGGAGTTCTAGTGCGAAGAAAATTCCAGTTAAGGGTGCTCTGAAGAGCGCCGAAAATCCAGCAGCTGCTCCCGCTAACGTTAACACCCTGATCTCCTCCATATGAAGTTTCAACTTCTTGGTCAAAACCGAGGCTATTCCTCCACCTGTAGCGAGCGAAGGACCTTCAAAGCCAGCGCTCCCGCCGAAGCCTATGGTTATTATGGACGCTAAAACGCTTGCGAATGTGTCTCTTCCTCTTAAGATCCCCCCTCCGAAGTGGTAAGCGCTCAGCACCTTGTGCGTTGAAGATCCCGGAACCTTCGTTATGCTCACTACCCTAACTACCCCGTAAGCGAGGAGCATTCCCGTGAGAGTGAAGAGAACGATGAGAACGTGTTCTTTGTGAACGACGTATTGAACGCACTCCCATAAACCGTGATAACATATGAGTATCCCGACTATGGAAATCCCTGCGAGAAAACCGATGAGGGGGGCGAGAAGGAGGTACCTACCATAAGCAGTTAACCTCCTGAACCAAGTGGGGTGGGCACTTTGCACTTTCTTAAATATCCCTTAACGTTATACGCTTTCAAACGCTCGGGGTGGAACTTTAATAGGAAACTCCTATCCTCAGCCTATAATGGGCGTGAGCGCCGCATACAGGGCACTTCTTCACTTCGGCAGTTTCTCCTTCTACAGGGATTCCAAGAACACGACCTCCGGTTTCATCCTGAATTTCTAGACCACAGGATTCCTTGCCGCACCAGGGCAATACCGCAACTCCCATTTTCTTTTCGATGACCTCCTTGGCTTCTTCAATTCTTTCCACTTCGAAGACCCTGTTCTGCATTTCTTTCCACGCCCTTTCCTTTAAACTAGCTTGAATATCGGCGAGCAATCCCCGAATCGTTTCGACCATGCGATCCCTTCCTACCTTTTTCTTTTCTAGAGTGTCTCTCCTTACGAGGGTTACGGTTCCCTCGTCCACATCCCTAGGCCCCACTTCCACGCGGACGGGTACTCCCCTCAACTCCCAGTAGTAGAACTTCGAGCCCGGCGTGACATCCTCGCGGTCGTCGACGACTACGCTAAAACCGCTTTCCTTCAATTCCCTCCCCACTTTTCTCGCTTCTTCGACGACATCCTCCCTTCCTTTGTAGGGTATGGGGACGACGACCACCTCGATGGGGGCGACGGAAGGCGGGAGGACCATGCCGTGGTCGTCGCCGTGAATTACGATGACGGAAGCGACGACGCGATCCGAAATGCCGTAGCTCGTCTGCCAAACGTACTCGGTCTTCCCCTCCTTCGTTTCGTACTTTATGCCGAACGCCTTCGCGAACTTTTGGCCGAGCAAGTGGGCAGTCCCTATTTGCAACGTCCTCCCGTCGGGGAATATGGTGTCAAAGGCGATGCTGTACTCCGCTCCCGGGAACTTGTCCCACTCGGGCCTCTTCGAGATGAGGTACGGTATGCCCAGCTCGTCGAAGAACTTCTTGTAGATCTCGACGGCTTCCTTCACCTGCTCTTCCGCCTCCTCCTTCGTGGCGTGGGCGGTGTGCGCTTCCTTGAAAGTGGTGACTTCCCTCAGCCTCAGGAGGGGCTTCGTCGCTTTCGTTTCGTAGCGGAAGATGCTGACGACTTGGTAGACCTTGAGCGGCAAATCTTTGTGGGAGTGTATCCAAAGCTCGAACATGGGAGCGAGGGCCGTTTCGCTCGTCGGTCTTAAGGCCAGTTTCTTCTCCAGCTCCTCCCCTCCCGCCCTCGTCACCCAGAACACCTCCTCCTCGAAGCCCCGTATGTGCTCGGCTTCCTTCTTCAGCAAGTCCTCGGGGATGAGCATGGGGGCGAGTATTTCATCGTGGCCCGTTTCGTCGAGCAACTTGCGCATGATGTCGAGGATCTTCTTCCTTATCTTGAACCCATAAGGCCTCCAAACGCCGCACCCCTTGACGGGGTAGCGGTAGTCGATCACCTCCGCATCGTAGAGAACCCACCTGTACCACTCGCTGAAGTTTTCCTTCCATTTTTTCCTCTCAGGGAGCATTCAATAACTTTCCCTCCCGCTTTTATTGGGTCGCTAGCGTTATAATCGGTCTCCGCTTTCTCGAAGATGAGCAAGATCGTCCTCTTGGTCGCCGACGGGATGGCCGATCGCCCCCTTAAGGAGCTGAACGGATGCACCCCTCTGGACATCGCGGAAACGCCCAACATGGACGACGCGGCGAGGGAAGGTTCCTGCGGCATTATGTGGACCATTGGACCCGGAATACCGCCTGGTAGCGACGTGGCGAACCTTTCCCTGCTGGGCTACGATGCCCTCAGGATATACCGGGGGAGGGGTCCCTTCGAGGCTTTGGGCGCTGGGCTCGACGTGAAGCCCGGGGACGTCGCCTTTAGGTGCAACTTCTCCACGGTGGACGAGCGGGGAACCGTCTTGGATAGGCGGGCGGGGAGGATAAGCACGGAGGACGCGAGAAAACTGGCCCAAGAAATTGAGAAGATAAGGCTGGACGAGTTCCCCGATGTCGAAGTGATCTTCAAGCACACGACCGAGCACCGAGCCGTCCTCCTCCTGAGAGGCCCGGAGCTGTCGAGCGCCGTGAGCGACACGGATCCCAAGGCGATTGGAGTCCTCGTGAAGCCTTGCAAAGCGCTCAAACCGGAGGCCGAGAAGACCGCCTCCGTGGTGAACGCCTTCTGCCAGAAAGCGAGGGAAATACTCGAAAGCCATCCCGTGAACGAGGAAAGGAAGTCGAAAGGCCTCTTGCCCGCCAATGCCATCATCGTGCGGGGCGCTGGTCAATTACCTTCCGCTCCCTCAATACGCGAGAAATTCGGACTTGACGGCTGTTGCGTGGCCGCCAACGCCCTCATACGGGGGGTGTGTCGGTTTGCGGGTTTGGACTTGATCGACGTGCCGGGGGCTACGGGGACCGTTAAGACGGACGTGATGGCGAAAGCCAAAGCGTGCGTCGAGAACCTGCGGAAATACGACTTCGTCTTCTTGCACGTGAAGGGGACCGATAACGCGAGCCACGATGGGGATCGGGAGGCGAAAATCGACATGATCGAGCGAATAGACGCGGCGGTGGGCTACATCATGAATTATGCCGACGACGTTTGCCTCGCCATCACGGCCGATCACGCGACCCCGCTGAAGGTGAGGGAGCACACGGGAGACCCCGTCCCCGTTGCCATGTGGGGGGACCTAGTTCCGCAAGACGACGTGAAGAGATACTCGGAGAGGGAGTGCGCGAAGGGCATGCTAGGCTCCCTCTTTGGGAAAGACGTGATGCGGCTCTTGCTCAACTTCTCGGGAAGAGCGAAGAAAGTAGGGGCATAAGTAGGCGACGATACTATTTTGATGTCCGGCTTTCTCGAGTACATGCGCCAGCGTTTTGAGAAGGAATTCGGTCAAATACTCGAAACGGCGAAGTCCCTCCCAAGGGGCATGGCCGACCTCATCCAGAGGCGGAGGGAGGACTGCGCGAGCGAGGAAGATTACCTTGCCCGCCTATTCTTAGCGTTCCTCGTTTCCTATCTCGGAACCGAGGAGGAGATCCGCGATGTGAAAGAAGAATACGTCGAGAAGGCCAGAGAAGCCATTTGGTTGCTGAAGAAGCTACTGAGCGACGAGCAAACCATTCGCATGGTGAGGCGCGGGGACGCTGTGGCGAGGTACGAGGACGGCAAGTGGGTGATCATTCCTAGAGTCTGATCCCGTAGAACTCCGCGGCATTCTTGTCGGTTATCCTTTCCACTTCTTCCTCCTCCATCCGCTTAATCTCCGCCACCTTCTTCAAGGCGTAAACGAGGTTCGCTGGCTCGTTCTCCTGCCCTACAAAAG
>CAYNNH010000049.1:0-8629 GCA_964398605.1 uncultured Nitrososphaerota archaeon
CCTATTGCTGAAGCTGACTTCATCAAAAAATGAAGTTCACTTCACTATATAAAGATTAAAGCATTTTTATGCCTAAGCATACAAACATGATGAAGCGAACGACCATCTCCCTCGAGGACGACGTGTACGCGAAGGTCGTGGAGCTGAGCCTCAAGAAGTACGGGACGGCGAAGGCGATCTCGAAGGTCATCAACGAAATGCTCAGGAAGGCCTTCAGGGAGGAGGAAAAGCTCCTGCGCCTCATATACTCCGAGAAAACGGCCGAGGTTTCGGAGGAGGACTTCTTCAAGTTCAGGAGGGAGCTGAGCAAGAGGGCGGAAGCTTGATCGTGGACACGACGTACCTCCTGCCCTTGGCGGGCATACGGGTCAAGAAAGACTTGCTGAAGGCCATAGCCGAGAAGAAAGTCGACCTCGAGTTCGGAGAGCTGAAGGTGAGCCTCATCTCGATCTTCGAACTGCAGGCGAAGGCTTCCAAGATCGGGATTCCGCCCGAGCGGGTGAGCGAAGCCATCGATGTCGTGTTCAACTCCTTCGAAGTCGTCCCCTTTTACAGGAGCGACGTGGTGAAGAAAGCCCACGAGTTGCGAGAGCTCGTCCCCGACTACATCGACTGCGTCGTGGTCGCCACTGCCATTTGTTTAAACGAGGGACTGGTCACGGAAGACGAGTTAGTCCACCGAGTGAAGAAAGAGCTCAAGAGACGTTACGGCTTAGCAGTTGCTCGCCACGACGAACTGATTAGAGCCTAGCGCTTCTCCTCGTTTTCTCGACGGGCTCCCACCGGAAACGCCAAAGGCCTTCGCCAGCATCCTCTATGGCGATCTTCAATGCGCTAGCGAGCTTGTCGCTTATGAGAGGTTCTTCGGCTAGGGCGGAAATGACGGCGTCCGTGAGCACTTCCGGCGATTCCGCATCTTCGGCCACGACCTTGACCTTAAACGCCCGCCTCACCACCCATACTCTCAGCGGTCCGCCAGCCGTGTCGAAGATCCTTTCCTCTCCTTCGCGAGGAGGCCATAAGCCTAGTTCCCTAGCCAGACCTCTGGAAATGATCAACTGCGGGGTATCCGCTTCGTAGCCGCTATTCACGAGGGCTACGACTTCTTTAACGACTTGGTCCCTCTCGAGCCTCAGCTTTAGCCTCACCACCATACAAGATCCCCCTTATCCTGCCGACGAAGACCAACTTCGCCTTTATCCTCCCCACGAAAACTCTCTCCTTCTCGGATTCGCCTGTTTGCATCTAAACAAGACGGGAGGGTACTAATAGCTTTGAGCCGACAGCGACGCTTCTTCGACCACCTTCTTCCCGCGAGGGAGTTCGAGGCAGAGCCTCAGGACGTACTCGCCTTTTGAAAAGCCTAAAAGGATAGGCAAGCGAACGCGGAGCCCAAGTTGCTTCTTCAACGCGGTCACGAACCTGCGGGGAGAGAAGTCCTCCGATGTCACGACGACGAATCTTTCGAAGGGGCGTTCTTTGGAAAATTCCGCGTACCCTTGGCTACACTCGACGAGAGTTAGCGTAGGGGCTTCTGACACTTCCCACTCCTCAAATCGCTTGGCAATTAGCGACAAAACGGCCTTCTTCGCCTTGCCCGAGTGGTAAAGATCTCCTTTAATTTCGCCGTTCTGAACACTAACCCTAGCATAAGCATACTCGCCCGGGCGGTCGATGAGAACTTCGCCCCGGAGTTCTCGAGAACGACGGGGGTCCAAGAGGAAGACGAAAACGGCCTTCCCGTCCCGCTCCACCTTGAGGGCGGGAACATCTAAGTACCAGTTGACGTACGTGAGGACGAAAGTGTACTCGCCCTCCAATTCCTTGAACCTCACGATCCCGCGATCGATGGGTTCCCCCGTGAAGGAAAATTCTTTTTTGATCGAATAGCCCCTCTTCTCGGCTTTTAGTAACTTAAAGCGGAAATATCTGCCCAGCTCGACGCGACAGCCTTCGGGAACGAGTATCGCGTCCCCGCGTGCTTCTATTTGCTCAATTAAACAACGCAACGCCCTGATGTCATTCGCTTTGGGCAACGCTTTCCAAATTTCCCAAGCCAACCACATGAACCCTCCGAAAATGAGCATGTGTCCGTGGAAAAAGACGAACCAGAAATCCTCCGGGAAGGAGGCGAAGACAACTACATGTATCAGACCTATCACTAGGAAGGCTATGGATCCGCAAATCCCTTTCCAGGGGAATTCTGGAAACAGGCGTACGACCCTCTCCGAACTCAACTAACCCCTCCGAAGCTAATGCTTGGACTAGAGTTAAGCGGGTTTTCGGTGGGCGAACGCTTCATGTACGCCTTCGGCTTCCACCAAGAAAGCCTCCAAGAACGGCTTCACTTTTGCCTCTAAGAGGTGTCCCGCCAAAACCTCCCCGTGCCGCTTTCCCAAGTTGACGTGGAGGTGGACGCTCACTTCTCCGCCGAAGACCACGTAGTTCCCGACGAGAGGCGCTACTTCAAGGACCTTGCCTTCTTCGGCCTCCACTCGCCTCACCTCGTAGCCGTCGCCCTTGTAGATGCCCACCTCCGCCCACTCGAAGCCGCCTATGGCGATGATGAGGCCGCCGCTCAGTCCCAGCTCGGAAATTTTGCTCCGGAAGAAAGAAACGGGATCCTCCCCTTCAGGAACCTTCACCACCACGACCTTGGGCAAGTAACGACGCCCCCCAAGCCGCGAATAGACCGCCGAAACACACGAGGGCTATCGCCCCCAAGGTTGTCTTGTCTATCGAAGGGTAGAGGAGGATGAGCGCTCCGATGAGGGCGAGGAGGCAACCTAGGAAGGCGAAGAAAATTCCCGACATTTTGAACTTGAGGGTAGATGTTTGAGTTTCTTCCTCCTTCTCTTTTTCTCCTCTCAGGAAAGCGAGTACGATGAAGCCCACGCCCGTCCCGATGCAACCCCCGATCTCAGGACGGTTGAACGCCATGCCGATCCCGACGCCTATGAGTATGCAAGCCACGAAGAGGAGGCCAGCCTCGGGACGCTTTTTCTCGGGCATCAAGAATATTGAACGCCCATTTTAAATGGACGGGGCGGGATTCGAACCCGCGACCGCCCGGGTGCAAACCGGGCGCTCTCCCTCTGAGCTACCCGCCCTCCTACACGTACGAGACGGGCTTAAAATCCATACCCGATCGAGAGTCGAAGCCATAAGGCCGTAAAACTAGTGTTCTGTGCCATCAATAGAAGAGGTCATCGGGAGAATCAAGAAAGCCTGCGAAAAAGCGGGAGTCCGCTACGCCATAATATTCGGCTCCTTCCTACGCGAAAGAAAGCCCTACAGCGATTTGGATTTGGCCGTGAAGTTCGGACGAGGAAATACTTTAGAAAAAGCCGCTAGGCTGGGGGCGGAGCTAGAGCTCGAGTTGGGGCTACCCGTCGACGTAATCCCCCTCGAACTAGCCGATTTGATCCTCAGGTACGAGGCTTTCTGCGGGGGAAAACTCGTTTACTGCGCCGACGAAGGGGAGTACTGGGACGATTACGTGAACTCGCTCAGCGAGTACTTGGACTTCAAGCCCGTCTTGGAAAGGCACTTCAGGAGAATTCTGAGGGAGATCCGAGGTGCCTAGCCCGGGCGTAAAGGCGAGAATAGAACGCTTTTGGGCCTCGATTAAAAGGCTCGAAGAGTTATCTTCCACTTCCTTAGAGGAGTTCTTGCGTAATCCCGATAAAATCGACGCGGCAGAGAGGAACGTACAAGTGGGCATCCAAGCCTTGGTGGACGTTGGGGAATTCTTGATATCAAAGGCGGGAATGAGGGTTCCGCGGTCTCACGCCGACGTGGGGAACGTCTTGCTGGAGAGCGGGATAATCAGCGTCGAAGAAAGAGACAGCTTCGTCGAATTGGTGAAGTTCCGGAACATTCTGGTTCATAATTACGTGTACGTGGCCGCCGAAGAACTGTACCGGAGGCTTCCTAAGATCAAGGAAAGCCTTTCCGCCCTCATGAGAAAAGTCCTACAGCACATGGAAGAGCGGGGCATAGATCCTTAGCTCACAGCTGAGAGAAATCCATGTAGGGACCGCCCACTATCTTCAGCTCCGCCTTGATCTTCCCGTCCTCGATTTCGATTACGTTGTAGGAGTTCTCGAAGAACCCCCTCAGCCTCACGGTCGAAACGGCTCCCGAGAAAAGGAAGGTAATCCCGCTCAACTCCCACCTCCAAGGGCGGTGCCTGTGCCCGCTGAGCACCAGGTTCGGCTTGTACTTGGAGAGCGTCTTCAACACGTCGCCCGCGTCTTCCACGATCGCGAGCTCCAACCCCGTGTCCGGGACGGGGATGAGGTGGTGGTGCATGACGAGGACGGTGAACTTCCCGTCTTGCAGGTGTTCCTTGATGAAGCCTATCTGGTCTCTGCCCACGCGGCCTTCGTCCCTATCCGGCCTAGCGGTGTTCACGTAGAGGATCCGAACGTCGCCCACGTCGAGCACGCCCGATGGAGATCCGAAGTATTTCTCGAAGAGCATGTAGCCGGTGTAGCGGGCGTCGTGATTTCCCATCGTGATCACTTTTCGCGCCTTAATTTGGTCTATGAAGCGCTTCGCTTCTTCAAACTCCGTTTTGAAGCCGTTTTCGGTTAAGTCGCCCGCTATTACGACCAAGTCGGGCGAGAGGTCGTTGATTTCCTCGATGGCTCTCGCTAGCTTGTCCTTGAGGAACGTCGACGAGTCCGAGCAGTGGAGGTCGGAAAGTTGGACGAGGAGCATCACGGGTATAGGGACTCGAATTAAAGTGTTAAGGGGAAATGGCTTTCTGCAAGTGCTTCACCTTTTCCTCGAGCCTTTCGACGCGTTCGCCTAAGCTCTTCACGTAGAGTTCGAGCAGGTCCAAGCGATCTTTTAGGGAGGGACGTTTGCGACCCATCTCATTAGAAGTCCCAGACTTAATAGGGGGGCAAGATTTCCGATTGGTATTTTGTCGGAAATTTATACCATTCCGACCATGTTACATGTGGCGGAGACGTACCTGCTCAGGGTAGGCAAGAAGGGCGAAGTGTACACGAACAAGCGAATTAGGGATAAAACGGGCATAAAGCCGGGAGGGCTGGTCAAAGCGACGATAAAGGGTCGCGCGCTCATCCTCGAACCCGTTCCGACCGTAGAAGACCTCCTCGACGACGCTTTCATCGAATTGACCCCCCGCGAATTAGAGAGGATCAGCGAGGAAATTCAGAAGGAAAAGGGGATTTATGGCTGACCTTCTCCTGGACACCACCTACCTGCTTCCGTTATTCGGGATTAGGGTAAATCTCCCGGGCTTCAGAACCTACTTCCCGAGGTTGCTCAATAGATACCGCGTCTTGTACAGCCCCCTATCCTTAGTGGAGGCGAAGTGGACGGTCCTCCGCATTTCGAAGGAAAGGCCGCGCGAGCGTAAAGAGATCTTGCGCAGGTTTAGGAAGGGCTTGGACGTGCTTTACAGAGACCGAAGGCTTTCCCAAACGGAACTTACAAACCCGCACATAGAGGAAGTAGCGGATGCTCTGCTGGAAGCGGGAGTGCCAGATTACTTTGATCGCATGATATACGCCACGGCAGTCCACTACAACGCAATTCTGATGACGGAAAATGGGAGGTTGTTAAGAATCTCCAAAGAAAAACTGCCTAGACCTCCCGAGGTCGTAACGTGGGAGGCAACGATGAGATCTCTTCGGGCTAAGCGAAAAGCTTAATCGACTTCAGGAGGACGCGTTCCCCGCGGTAATCGGGCAAGAGTATCGGGGATTTCCTCTCCTTCGGGACCCCCAGCTTCTCCAGCTCCTCCATGTATGGCTTCAAGTGGTCGAGCGAGAGCTTGGGCTTGGAAGTCACGCTCTTCACGTACTTCGCGGCCGCGATTCCCGCTTGTCTGCCGAAGACGGTGATTTCCAGCAAGGAATTCCCCATGAGCCTGTTCTTCCCGTGGACGCCCCCGCTCACCTCCCCAGCGCAATAGAGCCCCGGTATGTGGGATCCGTCGGGCCTCAAAGCCCTCGCGTGCACGTCGATGTCCACCCCTCCGTTCTGGTAGTGGAGCGTCGGGTATGTGAGGACGGGCTCCTCGGCCATGTCGATGCCGTGTCGCTTGAACATGCGGTACATGGCGGGCAACATCCGCTTGATGGTCCCCTTGCCCTTGAGTTCTTCGATCATGGGGGAGTCGAGCCACACGCCTTGGGCTCCCGTCGGGGTGGTGATCCCCCTCCCTTCGGCGCACTCCCTTATGATGGCGGAGGCGACCACGTCCCTAGGCTCGAGCTGGTAGACGAACTGCTCCCCGTTCGCGTTGACGAGTTGAGCTCCCAAACCGCGGACCCTCTCGGTTATGAGCTCCCCTCTTATCGCCTCGGGGAAGGCGACGCCCGTCGGGTGGTATTGAGCGCAGTCGAGGTCCCTCAAATTGGCGCCCACTCGATAAGCCATAACCACGCCGTCCATGGTCGCGCCGTAGTGATTGGTCGTGGGGAATCCAACGAGATGTAACCTACCGAAGCCCCCAGTAGCCAAGATCGTCGCTTTCGCCCGAACGACCGAATATTCCCCGGTTTCCAAGTTGCACAAAATGGCTCCCGAGACCCCTCCCGTATCTGGGTCGGTGAGCAACTCCACCGCGGGGTTGAACTCCAGAACGGGGACTCCGTAATCGAGGACTTCGTCCTTGAGGATGCGCATCAACTCGAGGCCCGTGTAGTCCTTGCAAGCGTGCAACCTAGGCCTACAGGCCCCTCCTCCGGGTTGCTCTATCAGGTTTCCCTCCTCGTCCTTGTCGAACATCATGCCCAAGTCCTCGAGCCACTTGATGATGAAGGGAGCCCTCGTGACGAGGACCTTCACCAATTCCGGCTTGTTGGCGAAGTGACCCCCGCCTATCACGTCAATGAAGTGCAAAATGGGGCTGTCGTCGGGCTTATCGGCGGCTTGGATTCCTCCCTGAGCCTTTACCGTGTTCGCGTCGCCGAACCTCAGCTTCGTGGCGATGAGGATGTCGTCGGGGGAAAGGCCGCTGTATATAGCCCAAAGAGCGGCCGACGCGGCGGCCCCTCCTCCTCCTATGATGAGCAGCTCAGTCTCGTAGTCCGGGGAAGAAAGGTCTATCTCGCCAGGTTGGACGAGGGGCCAGCTTTCCAATACGTCGGCCACTTCGTTGTAGACGATTTCCCCTTTGCAGGGGCCTACGCGCAGAGGCCTCTTCGTGCCCGGCTTGTAATCGGGATGCCACTTGCTCAGCAATTCCTCGCGCTCCTCGAGGCTCAAGAGGCGGTACTTCTCCTTGAGGCGCCTAGGCCTCGTTTCCTCGACTATTTCCATCGCTTTTCTTAGCTCAGGAGGGTAGCCCTCCGACACGCTAACCACCCCTCGTGCGGGAATACATGTCCTTCCACTCTTCCAAACTGGCCTTCACGAGCTTGTTGAGGTCTTCCTCGAACTTCCCTTCCTCGATTTCCTTGAGGCGTTGGGCGAGGTGCTTGGACTTGGGCATCATGTACTTCCCGTAGAGCCTCCTCACGAGCTGGAAAACGTGGAAGTGGGCTATTTCGGCGGGACATCTCAGGGAGCAGGCGCCGCAACTTATGCAGTCGAAAGTGAGCTCCGCCGCCTTCTTCAAATCCCCCCGCAAAATGGCTTGGACGGCCTCCATAACCTCCAATTCCTGCGGGCAGGCTTTCGTACAGGAATTGCAACAAACGCAACGGGCGAGTTCTGGGAAGATTCTCAAAACGGTGCCAGCGTCGGGCTTCAGCTCTTCTATGCGGTATCGCGGCTTCTCGGCTGGTGCGAAGGGAATCATGACGAGGTACATGCCATCTTGGACGGTCGTTTGGCAAGCGAGAGCGACATAGAGCTTGTAGTCGCCCTTGAGGCGGTATACGGTCGTGCAAGCTCCGCAGAAGCCCCCTCTGCAACCGACGCCCCTTATGAAGCGGAGCCTATGTACTCCATCGCCTTCATGATCGTTAGGCCTTCGGGGACCTCGTACTTCTTCCCCATAACGTAGATGGTGACTTTTCTCGCGGAAGGAGGAGGCCTAGCTTCCGCCAAAGCTTTCACCCGTTATTTCCAACAAGGATTTTTTACATTCTTCGGATAGGGCGTTTTCCAGACCCATAGCAAAAGCCAACAACTCGGAGAAGAAGAAAACTTTAACGGGAGGGGATTTGCGGGGAGGGATCGAATTCCTCAAGTTGTACCAACAGAGGGGGCAGGGAGTCGCAATAGCGTTCGCTCCCCTCGCGTGGGCTTCCTTCAGCAACGTGAGAGATTTCTGGGCCACGGCATCGGGGTTCGACGTGATCAAGTGCGCTCCGCAACACTCCGTCTTGAAGGGAAAATCGACGACCTCAAAACCCGCCACTTCCAGCAAGTCTCCGAGCATTTTGGGATCCTCGGGATCCTCAATCGCGATTTCCTTAGGCCTCACGAGCATGCACCCGTAGTAGGGAGCGACCTTGATGGGAACCTTCCGCCCCAACTTGCCCAAGTCTTCCCTGAGCTTCCAAAGGAGTTCGACGAAGTGCACGACCCGCACGTCGTTCACGCTGGGGAGCTCTTCATACTCGTCCCTCAAGTAGAGGGTTATGGTCTCCCACTTGTCGGGGTTCTCACTTAGGAAGACTTGCACGCGTCTCAGGAC
>CAYNNH010000050.1:0-8364 GCA_964398605.1 uncultured Nitrososphaerota archaeon
ACCTGCCCCTCCGCCCATGTGGGTCTTCGGGTGCATAATCGCCGTGGTCGTCGCCCTCTACGCCGTGAAGAAGGTCGCCGAGTACCGGAAGAAGAAAACTACTTAGCTACTTTTTCCAACAACCGCACAAGCCAATTCATTCTAGGGGGAAGGATGCCCTCTATGAATTCTACATCCCTCGAATGAACCCCCCTTTGCGCGACGATGCTCGCCAAGTACGCGAGGCTACCCAAGAGAACGCTTAAGAGCAGAACGAGGAGCTTGTGAACGAAGAAAACGCTTACCGCATACACCACCCCCCCTAAGATCGTTGCCCCCACTCCTCCCTTAACAACGCTTTCCTTGTCGAACTTGACTTCGATGTACTTCCTTAGCCTAATGGCCCCCCAACAAAGGGAAGTGACGAAAAGCACGTTTCTTCCTATGGCCGCTCCACATATGCCTAGGTAAGGAATGAGCAAAGCGCAGACCACAATGTCCGAAATAACCCCCGTTGCCATCATCTTCAGATATTCCCCTGACTTCCCCAAAGCTAAGAAAGCGGAGGCAACGGCGTACCATGGACCCGAGAGGATGATGCACGTGGCCAGCAACATAAAGGGCGAAACAGCATCGACGTAAGTTGGTCCTAGGATTAAGATGACGGGCTCGGCGAGCAAAGCCGCTCCAATGGCGCAAGGAAAACTAACGTAATTTATGTAGCGGCTAGATAGGGCGAAAACTTGGGACAACTCTTCGGGTTTAGCTCCGTAAGTTTCCGAGAATTGGGGGAACATAGCCATGAAGAAAGACCTCGTGATCATGGCGATAACGAGCTGATTTGCCGTTGCGGCTACGGTGTATATCCCTAGGGCTATCAGCGGATTGCCTCCGACGAACAAGAATAAAAGGGCTATTCTATCCGCCCAAGCAGATGCGTATTCGATAAGATTGGCTCCCAAGATCGGCATAGAGAAAGAGAAAAGCTCTTTCGCTGGGAGCGAGCCGCCTTCCTTAGTCCTGAAACCCCTTGATATCGGGATGAAGCTTAAGCCTATGGTCGCGAAGTCCGCCACCACCCAGCTCAAGAGAATGCCCTCGAGCCCATACCCCCAGATGAGGAGAACGATGGCGGGAACTTTCCTGAGGACCTCGTTTATGGAAAGCAAACCCGAAAACCAGCCAAATTTGCGCAACCCCTGTACGATGGAAACCATGAAGAACCAGAGGGGGGCCGAGAAGACCCCTATGGAGAGGAGAATGAGCAGGGGAGTTAAACCTATGTGATAGCAGATGGCGAAAGAGATAGCCGAAAGGACGCTGCTACAGACGAGAACTACCTTCAAGGACGAAATCATGGCGGCGTAGGCCATTTCTTCCTCCCCTTTCCCTTGGTAGTACGCGATGTACCTGACCGCCCCCCAGTTCATGCCTAGGTTGCCGACTATCTGCGCCAACGTGTAAATGAAGCCCACGATGGCGAACTCCCCCATGCCCGTCGTGTACGCGGGGAAGCACCTCGCTAAGAACAGGAAAAAAACCAAGGTGAGGCCGATCTGTAGAACCCCCCTCAAGAAAATATAACCCGCCCCCCTCGCTATCCTCGCCGTCCTTAGGATGGCACCGTCGCCCAACGTTCTAGAATACTATTCCCTTTTTACAATTCCCAAAAGCCAAAATAAGCTAGCCATCATCATTCTTGCTTGGTCAAGATCTATTCGAAGTCGAAGAAGAAAATCTACGACCACATTGCCCACAACGAGGTAACCGCCCTCGTCCTAGGCTGTGATATCCAGAATTTGTCACTAGGGGTGGTGCTCGCCCAAGCTGGCCTCAATATCGTGTTCCACGATACGGACGCGGAGATTGTGAACGCGATAAACGCCGGCAGAATTCACCTAGAAGGCAGGGACTCCTCGTCCATAGGCGGGAACTTAATCCCCTACTCTTGTTACGTGTGTGAAGAGCCCCTGATGGCGAAGAAAGGGACTTTCTGTCCTTCTTGCGGGAGATCGTACCAGCAAACGCCTTACGGATCCGTTCCTTCTGGTTCTTTCGAGGAGAGCGCTTTTTCGGACAAAACCTACGTTCTTTCAAAGGAAATTCGCTCTTTGAGGAAGGAAGAAGCCATTATAGCGACGACGGACCTCGCTAGAGCCTTAAAGAAGAGCGATGTCGTCTTTATTTCAAAGGGTTATGTCGTTTCGCCTACAGGCATCCTTGACAACACCGAACTCATCGACCTTTGCCACGCCATAGCGGGTTCCATCTCGAAGGAGCAGGTCATCGTGCTCACGGGGCCCATGGTTCCGGGTGCCACGGAGGGAATGGTGAAGGTCATCATCGACACGGAATCGGGTTACACGGCGGGAATTGATTACGGGCTCGCCTACGTGCACCTGCGTTATAACCCGTCGGATCCCATAGGGAGCATCAGGTTCTGCCCGAAAGTGGTGAGTGGGGTTGACCAAAAGAGCGTTGATTCAACAGCCGCTATCTTCGAAGCAGTTGGTTGTCCTGTTTTCGTCGCGCCAAACCCGAGAGTTGCCGAGATGGCGAGGTTGGTCGAAGAAGGATACCGCTCTTTCCTCCAAGCCTTCTCCTTCGAGCTCGCGAACATATGCAAAGCGGCGAAGATCGACGCTTCTCAAGTCATATCCCTCGTGAATACCTCCCCCTTCCTTCGCATCTTCGAACCTGGGGTGACTAGCTCCGATCGCTTCGACTACATGAGGATGCTCTACCGAGTTGCCGAGAGCTCGGGCTACGTTTCCAAGGTCTTCCTCAACGTGCTTGACGCCTACGACTTCACGAGAAAAGCCATCATCGACACCGTCGTGGGCTGGATGAAGCAAAAGGAAGTCCCCTTCAAAGACACGAAAGTGACCGTCTTAGGCATATCCAACGCCCAAACTCCTGTCAGGTGAGGGGTTCTTCCGCCATCTTCGTCGTGAACGAACTCATCAAGCGGGAGATGAGGGTCATCATACACGACCCCGTCGCCGACTTCTCCGAAGCCGAGAACTACTTCCCGCCAGGGATCGCCATGGAAAGGGATCTCCGCAAAGCCTTGAGGGGCTCTCGGTGCGCCATCCTCCTCATGGATCACGGTTTCTACCGCACGATGAACCTCTCCGCCTTTAAGTACATGAAGAAACCCGCCCTTTTCGTCGATGCCCGCTATGCTCTGGACGAGTCCCGCTTTAAGGAGCTCGGCATCGATTACGTCCGAGTGACCTACGCCTAAATGGGGCTGGAAGCTCTTTTCTACCCGGAGAGAGTCCTACTCGTCGGCTCCTCGACCATCAGGGAAGAAATAGGCATGGCTTCTCCCGCCCTCTTCGAAAGCATCGCCCACAACCTGCGGTCTTTCTTCAAAGGGGAGTTCGAAGCGTTTGATGTCAAGAGCCCGGAAAACATCCGCGAACTAAGGCGATTGGGAAAAACGTTTGACCTAGTTCTTCTTGCCCTCCCCCCCGACTTGAGCTTGTCGGCCCTAAAGGAATCCGTCGAGCTGGGCATCGAGGCCGCCGTAGGAATCACGGGGGGTTATTCGGACGAGCAGAGGGAGGAGATTAGGCGTGTTTGCGAGGAGCACGGCGTGAGGTTCCTAGGGCCTAACACGATCATGGGGATCATAAACACGGACAACGGGCTCAACACGACGTTCGAAAAAAATCTCATGCCCGAGAAAGGAGGGATTTCCGTCATATCCCAGAGCGGGGGGGTCGGGGCATGCCTCCTCGATTGGGCTTGTTACCAAGGGGTCGGCCTATCCAAGGTCGCCTTCGTGGGGGACAAAGTGGATGTGGACGACGCGGACCTCTTGGAATTCTTCCTCGAGGACGAGCAGACGAAGGTCGTGTGCGCCTACGTGGAGGGGGTTTCCGAGGGGAGGAAGTACCTGGAAGCGGCCAAGAAGTTCACCGAGGAAAAGCCCCTCGTCGTCTTGAAGGGAGGGATAATCGAGGAATCCGCCCGGAGGGCCCTCAGCCATACGGCTTCTCTGGCGGGTAGTTTCGAAGTGTTCAAGGCAGCCCTGAAGAAAGCTGGCGCTTTCCTCGTCGAGGACTTGCGGGACTTGTTCGATGCTTCCGTCGCCTTGGAGAAACAGCCCCGGCTGAAGGGGAATCGGATTGCCATCGTGAGCAACGTGGGAGGCCCCGCCATTCTCATGGCGGACGCCCTCGCGAGGGAAGGCTTCTCCCTCCCCCAACTTTCGGAAGAAACGAGGCGCGAATTGCTCCGCCTCTATCCCAAGATAGATCCTACCAATCCCATCGACCTCATCGCCGACGCTAGGGCCGATCGCTTCAAGAAGTCGTTGGATATCGTCGCTTCGGATCCCAACGTGGACGGGATAATCGCCATAACGATGCTGAAATCGTGCTACCTAGAGCCGGAGGACGTACGGGCACTCGTCGAGTTCTCCGAAGAACATCCCGAAATGCCCATTTTGAACTTGACGCCTGGGGGAGAGGACTTCGCGCTGATCAAGGAACAACTCAAGGACTCGAGGGTCCCCGTTTACGATTCCCCCTCGAGGGTGGTGAGCGCCTTAAAAGCCCTCAGGTACTGGCATCAGAGGAAAGCGGCGTAGAAGAGCTTAGTAGGCAGGAGGCCATCGTCTATTTTCCAGAAAGCGGCGAACTTCCTCGTAAGCTCCTCGATGTTCCCCTCCTCGAAAGCGTCGAACCTCAGCCCCACGCACTTGCCCAAGATCCCTTTTATCGCCTCAACCTCCATTTCAATCCCCTTGCCCAAAACGCCCTCTTGGGTCATCTTCCCAATGCTCCTCGCGTACTGGAGAACCACGTACGTCCTCCAGAGCTCCGAAGCCTCTTCGTCGCTCAACACCCTCCTCAGCGAATCGACTCCCCGATCTCCCCACACCTCCCTCAAGTAATGCTCCGCTTCTTCGAGTTCCTTTTCCACGTCCGCTTCTATTCCTAGGAACTCCTCGAAGATGAAGGGAATGAGCCTCTCCTTCAGCTCCCGCTCGTCCCTAAAGACGATGATGTACTGCGCCCTCGCCTTGGTCCAGCCTCTTTTCTCCACGCTCCCCAGCCTGCTCACCGAGTCGAAGAAGAGGTCGTCGGGGGTGGGGAGCTCGTTCTTCTCGATGGCCTTGAAGAGGTCCAGCAAAGTGGGCCAATTCCCGAAGAAGCCCGTCGACAAGCCCATGATCCCCGCTCTCGTCTTAATCCAGAGCCTGAAGACGACCTTCCCCTTCCCGTCCTTCAAGTCCTTCTCGTGCTTTAACTTCGCTTCGTAGAACTTCTTCTCTTGGTAGGCTTTCCTCAAGAAGTCGAGGGCGTTGTGAAAAGGCATGGTTTCTTCTTCCCTCCCAACGAGGACGATGGTTGGCTCGCTTCTCCCTACCGGGAAGATCGAGAGCGGGATCGCGACTATTTCGCTGGGCTCTCGTAGGCTTTTCACTGCCTGAAGTTGAGCGCTAATGACCTTCATCCCGCCCACCGATGTCCGCCAGCCGATCAGCCAAATGCCTTCCGATCATGGCTCACCTTAACTCTGATTCATCATTCACAAAAAGAGGAGCTGTGATAAATACGGGTTCATTCTCTTTATGAGTAAATGGCTTTCTTCAGAAAATGGGTCAGGAAGAAGGAGAAGCCGAAGCCTTTACCTAAGAAGAGACCCGCTGAGAAGGAGCAAAAACCACCCGCGAAAGCTCCCGAAGTTAAAAAACCCGAAGTTGCCGCAAAGGCCCCCGTTATGATTCCGGTAGGCGGAAATGTCACCTTTACGGTCACGTTCAAAGTGAGGGTTATCGCAAGGAAGGAAGAAATTCCGCAGGTTTGGTTCAGGACTGGGATCTACTGGAGATAGCTACTTGATGATGGAGAGAGCCTTCTGAACTTCTTGTTCGGTTATCCAGCCTTCTTCGCAAAGCCTTTTGAGTCCTTTCTCGACCTTGGACAGGAATTCCCTACTTGCGTTGAGGGCGTTCTTCCGGGCCTTCGAGCACACTTCTATTTCGATGGACCCTCCTTTGTTCAGCTCCTCCTCGAAGACTTTTAGGAAATTCTCCAGCCCCTTCGAGAGCCTGCTTATACTAGAACTGACCTTTCCAGCAATTCCTATCTTAAATGTCTTCTTCAACTTCACCGTTATCTTGGAAGGACTTTCCACGCGAACGGGCGGGTAGACGACGTACCTCCTCTCCCTCCCCCTCATGTAGCGGATCACGTAGCACGGCAGGTACACGCACATGATGTCATCGACGTGGTACTCGGTGATCATGCTACCGAGTTCTTCCTGCTCTCCCCGTTTCTCGTTCATCATCTCGCTGATCCGCTTGCTCATTTCATTCACGAGCTTCCTTATCTCGTCCGACAACTTCGTCAATCTTTTCACTTCGGCATCCCTTGAAGCCATGAGATCCCTCAACTCCTTCTGTTCTTCGTCGATGAGCTGGTCGTACTCCTTCTTTATCTCGTCGAGAGTAGCGTCCCTTTTCTTCAAAACAGCTTCTATGCGCTTCTCGATGGCGGATAACTTCTTGTTCTCCTCGGAGATCAACTTGTTTATTTGCCTTATTTTCCGCTTCATGTGCCTTTTCTGGGCTTTGTCCTGAGTCGCCTTGAGGCTGTGCTTCAGGTTGTCCTTCTCTTCCCTCAGTTGCTGTATCTTGATGAGGATGGACTCTTTCTCCTTCTCCAGCTCGGAGAGCTTTTTCTCGTACTGCCCGCTTACTTCCTCTATTTTCTCGTTCCTTTCTCTAATGAGCCGGGCAACCCTCTTTTCAACTTTGGGCTTAAGGGACGCTATTTTCGCGTCGTAATGATCCCTTACTTCGTCGATATCTAGGGATATCTTCCTGAGGAATTCCCTCTCCAGTCTCTGGAGTTCCGATGTGAACCTTTCCAAGAGATAAATTTCCCTCTCCACCCCCCTACTGAGCTTGTTGAACGTCCGCAACAAATCCATGAGTTCCTCTTCCTTGATTCTGGGCTCTAGGGGCGTTCCTTCCGCCTCCCCCCTCCCTCTCACGAGCAAGTCCGTGATCCCTTGCACGACTTCCTTGTCCGGTATGGTTCCGTCCATGCTGTACTTCTCGACTCTCTTTTCGCCCTCTAGCTCGTGCAGTTTCTTCACCAAAACTTCGTAAAAAGTCCTGTAGGAATCCGCCGAGTGTAACTCCTCGAGGATGCCTTCTACGTCGGGCATGCGCCTCTTGACGAATATCTTGCCGTGTATGTTCAGCCCGTCGATGACCAAGCTACCTTTCCTCAGCGGGAGAAGCCATATGGGGTAGAACAACTTCATCACAAAATCCACTTTTTCCTTCTTACGCCCAAAGAATCCCTTTTTGATTCCATCATAAGCGAGAACGCTCATTACGGCCACTTCCATGTCGTCCGAGAATTTCTCGACTCTTTCGGGGCTTTCCACGCTAAAGGGGAGAAACAATTTCCTGAAGGACGCGGAGCTTTCCATCACTTATTTTACTCCCGCCAATAAAAGCTAGATAATCCGAACACTTTCACTTACGTGTCGGAGATAGAACTGGGAGACCGCGTTCTCTTCTGGATCGACGCCCGCAGGAACTACTTGCTCAACGTGAGCTTGAGGCTCTTCCACACGGACAAGGGGACCATCAACGTGGGGGATGCCGTGGGCAAGAAGTACGGGGAGTGGATCGAAACGAGCAAGGGGGCGAGGGTGTACCTCCTCAAGCCGACGCTTTCCGATTTCATCATGAAGTCGGAGAGGAAGACGCAGATCATCTACCCGAAGGACATAGGCATCATCCTCCTCCACACGGGCGTGGGTCCCGGCTCCAAGGTGGTCGAAGTAGGGACGGGGAGCGCCGCCCTGACGACCGCCTTGGCGTACTACGTGCGTCCCGATGGCAGGGTATACACGTACGAGATAAGGAAGGAGTTCATGGAAATCGCGAAGAGGAATTTAGAAAGGGCGGGCCTCTTGCAGTACGTCGAGATGAAGCTCAAGGACGCGTCGGAGGGGATCGACGAGCGGGAAGTGGACGTCGTTACGCTAGACGTCCCCGAGCCCGAGAAGATCATCCCCCACGCTTACGAAGCCCTCAAGGGTTCGGGGTGCCTCGCCTCCTTCAGCCCGAACATCGAGCAAGTAGTCAGGACCGTCGAAGCCCTCAAGAAACACAATTTCGTCGACATACGCTCGTACGAATGCCTCCTAAGGCGTTACAGAGTGGCGAGGGGGATGACGCGGCCCGAAACGAGGATGGTCGCCCACACAGGCTATATCACTCTCGCGAGGAAAGTACTGGTATGAGATTGAAAGCCTACATCTGGCCCATCGCCTTCGTGCTCGTGACAGTCGTTTTACTCGTCGCCCCAGCAGTTTACCACTATTTCCGAGGGGACTTTCCCGACT
>CAYNNH010000051.1:0-8137 GCA_964398605.1 uncultured Nitrososphaerota archaeon
GCCTTGTTGAGGTTCTCGTCGAAGAACTTGAGGTCGAACTTCACCGTCCCCCCGCTCTTCAAGGAAAGCTCGGCGGCTTCAATTAGGTGCTCCCTCCTCATGTTCCCGTTCGTTTCCCAACAAATGCGGAGTATCCTTCCCTCTTCTTTCGCTTTCCTGAGGGCGAGCTTGCTGGTTTCTAGGGCGTGGGGCATTTGGGGCGATGGATCCCCGCCGAAGTAGCAAATACACGTTACGTGAGCGTCCGCGTAAGAAGCCAAGCTTTTTGCGCTCAGCCTCGGATACCCCCTCATCGCGAGCTCCCTGTAGTGCCAGTTCTGGCAGTAAAGACAATCGTAGCTACACGCCCCGTAAAAGACCGCCAAATTGGCGTATCCCCTTTCCGGTCCCGCCTTGCTGTAGGAGTACTTCGGGTAGCCCGCCCCCGTACAGCCGGCACAAACCCACCACGCGACGCAATTAGTGGGAAGCGGATCATAATACCACTCCAAGACGCCCGCCTCCGGCGTCCCCCCAACCCTGACCAGCTTGCCTCCGACGTTTTTCACGAGACCGCAGAATCCTTTCTTTCCCTCCCCAATTACGCAAGCGTTCGCGCAACCATTGCACGCAATTCCGTTCGGATCTCTGGGTGGCTCAGGAGGGAGTCCAAATCTTTCCCGCGATTTTTTCCTCACTTCAGCGACGATTTTGAGGGCTTCGGGATTCTCCTTTATGCAATCAGCGCAAACCCCCAGCCTGGCGGAGAGAATCTTCTCTTCGCCGCAGAGCTTGCACTCCCTCGGCTTGAACCTCGACCACCATATCAAGAGACCAGCCTCTCTATCCGCTTCAGGTTCTCGTCCGTCACTTTCCACGACATGACATACGCGTCCTCCCCGTCGGCGTAATAGCCCCTAATTCTCCTCACGACCTCGTAGCCGAGCTTCCGGTACAAGTTTATGGCGGGGAAATTCGAGACCCTAACTTCCAAGTAAATCTCCTTCGCGCCCCTTTCCGCCATGGCCTTCATGGAATCGACCATGAGCCTGAGGCCTATGCCCCTCCTCCTGTACTCCTTCAAGACGGCTATCGAGATCACGTGACCTTTCTTGACGATGCTGAACTTCCCGAAATCGGAAAAGCCCCTTTCCATGCGGCACATGACGTAGCCGACTATTTCTCCCCCTACTTCCGCGA
Organism: uncultured Nitrososphaerota archaeon; assembly: GCA_964398605.1. Taxonomy (GTDB): domain Archaea; phylum Thermoproteota; class CAYNNH01; order CAYNNH01; family CAYNNH01; genus CAYNNH01. The sequence continues at coordinate 1,180 of CAYNNH010000051.1, forward strand.
CGAGGAAGGCTTCTGGGCAGTTGCGGTAGTTCTCGAGGTAGAAGCCAGGCCAGTAGTTCTCGGGAAGGCAGACGCGGTTTATGTAAATGACCCTCTCGAGGTCCTTCGGCTCAAACCTGCGTATTTTGAATTCCACAAATAAGGTACGATAACGCTTTAAGGGTCTAAGCTGAAACGCTAGTGGGGTTGCCTTTCCAATTCGGCGTCGGCACGTGGCCCCCCTTACTCGTGGACGAAGTTAGGGAAATGGTCGAAAGGGAATTCCACGTCATCGATTTCCACTTCGACATCTCCGAAGGTTGTCCCACCTTCATCATCGAACGGGCTCCCGATTTGAAGATCCGCTTCAAGAGGCTTGCCTACAAGATGAAACAAAGAGGTTACTTGCCCTTTCTAAGGGAAGAGCGAGGTTCGCTAGTTCTTCGAGTAACGGCCAAACCCGTGCCGAGGAAGAGCAGAATCGAAGTGAATATCGCCTTTTTCATCGTAACGTTCGCCACGGTATTCGTCTCTTCCTATTTCTTCTTCTGCAAAGGAACCCTCATCAACGAGTTCTTCGGAATGCCCGCCCTCCCAACCGCGGTTATGCTCACCGCCCTCATTTTCGTCATACTGGGCGTCCACGAAATGGGCCACAAGATCGCGTGCGAATTCGACGGGATCTCGGCCACCATGCCCTACTTCATACCGGGGCCCCCTCCCTACGGGACTTTCGGGGCGGTCATTTTGCAGAGGGAATTCCCCGTCAACAGGGACGAGCTCTTCGATCTCGGGATCAGCGGTCCACTGGCGGGTTTCATAGCGACTGTTTTCGTCGCTTTCCTGTCCCTACAGCTTTCCTTCTTAGTCCCAACGGCCCAAGTGGAGCAGTGGCTCATCATGGGCTACGTGTCGTCCCTCCCCATGCCCCCGCTCCTCATCCTGATTTCCATGCTCAGGCCCACTCCTCCGGGCTTTGAGCTCGTCTACTCCCCCATTTTCGCCGCCGCTTGGCTCGGAGCCTTCGTGACTTACCTCAACTTGTTGCCCATCTGGCAATTGGACGGAGGCCACATAATAAGGGCCGTAGGGGGGCGCAAGTACCACAAGATACTCTCCATAGCCTTCTTGGCGTTCCTGTTCGTGACGGGGATGTTCCTCATGGCGATCATACTCCTCCTCTTGGGGGCTCTTGGTGGATTTGAGCACGCAGGCCCCTTGGACGACGTTTCTCCTCTTAGCACATCGAGAAAACTGCTCTTCGTGTTCGCGCTAGTTATGCTGGGACTCTGCGCGATAATTACTTTCCCGTTCTAGGCAAAATCCACGTCCCGTGTTGGATGACCAAGACCCTCGCCCTTCTCCCCATGACCCTGAAAGCCGCGTCTAGGGCGTCGCCGAATGTCCTGAAGACCTTGACCCCTAAAACCCTCGCGACGTACTCGGGCAAGGCGGAAACGACGTAGACCCTGTTCCTTTCGAGGACCTTCCTCAGCCTGTACGCCATAAAGCCTCCCACGCTCGGCATCTTGGTCAAAGCGCTCGCCACGCTCTTAGAACTCTTGAACTTCTCCATCCAGCGGAAGAAATCGTCGGGCCCGTATCCTTCCCTACACTGGGCGAGGGCTACGATGACGCCCCCCTCCTTCGTCACGAGGGAAGCCCTTTCCAGCGATTCGCAAGCGTGGTAGAAAGTCTCGTCGAACGGATACCCCCCAGCGCTCACCACGCATATGTCCGCTTCCTCTTTCACTTCTCTACGATACACTTCGTCGACGCACCTAACCGACTTCGCTTCCACGTCTTCCGGCCTCCCTCCCCCGAAAGAGACGACTTTATCCCCTTCGAGCACCCACTCAACGGATAGGTCTATTCTGGCCATGTCCATGGCTTCTTTGCGGTCTTCGTACACGGGATTGCCTTCCCTTACCCCCGCCGCCGACTTGCCTTCCAAGTAGAGGGATAAGTCGCCAATGACGCTTTTTTTCGCGCTAATTCCGGGCAAAATGAGGTCCTTCGATGTCCAATAGCCCGAGAGCCCGTCAAAGTGAGCCGTCGTCAGAGCGACCCTTACATCCGCCTCCAGGACTTTCTTGTTCACGAGGACTTCCACTCCCTTCCCCGTGCGCCCGATTTCTGCCATCTGGGACGACTCTGGGTCGTGTTGGATGATTTCGTAATCCCTTATCACGTCTTCCCCCACCGCCTTAATCATGTCCGCGTAGCTCGCCCTCTCGAACAACCCCCTCCCGAAGAGGACCGTCACGTCCTTCTTCCGGACCCCCGATTCCTCCAACCCCTTTGCCATTCTCCCCAAAACTTTGCGATAGATGGCGGGTTTCCACGGGTGGTCGACGATGAAGAGCACTCTGTCCCCGCTTCCCACCAACGATGGCAGGACTTCTTTCGATATCTTCTCGACGCTTTCCTCGACGTTTACGCTTTCTTTGACCAAAGGTTCCAGAATTCCGATAAGGTTTGCTTCCTTAATCTCCGCGAAGACCTCGCTTTCGCCGTAGGGTATCCAGATTTCCATCGCTCATTTCGGATGCTACGCTTAAAACAAAATCGGGTTAGAAATGTGCATGATTGAGGACGTAAAATCCGTCGCCGTGGCGCCCGGAGAAATCGCCTTCGTCTGGTTCAACAAGTACTCGGGGGTGGTCGTGAAGACCCCCCACGCTTACTTGGTCATCGACCCCGTGGATGTGAGTCCTTCCTCGCTGGATTTCGTCGACGCCGTCCTCATCACCCACGAGCACTACGACCACTTGCACGTCCCTACTGTCGTTAGGATTCACGAGCTCACGAACTGCCCCGTCATAGCCGATAAGGGGAGCTATCCGTCCCTTAAGGGCAAGATATCCGAAGAAAAGCTGAAAATGGCGACCGTTGGATCGACTTTCGAAATAAGGGACGCGAAGATAAGGGCTTTCGAGAGCAAGCACCCCGCCATGGAGCCTCTTACGTACCTCATCGAAGCGGGAGGAGTCCGCCTTTACCACACGAGCGACAGCGCTCCCTTCCCCGGCATGGAGAAGCTGAGGGCCTACGACGTCGACTTGTGCTTCTGCACGGTTGGCATCGCCCCTGGGGCGAGCCCTAGGTACGGAGTGGAGATCGCGAAGTTCGTCAAGCCCAAGTGCGCCGTTCCTTACCACGGGAGGGGTCTGGAGGAGTTCTGCCGCATCCTTTCGGAAGAAGCCCCCGACATAAAGTGCTTCATAGCGGACCGCGAGAAACCCTACAAGTACCCGTTCTGATATGGAGGACGTAGAACGCCTCTCGAGGATACTCGTCAAGACGGGAGCCATCAAGTTCGGACTATTTAAGCTGACGAGCGGCAAGCTGAGCCCCTACTATATCGATTTGCGAATCATCCCGAGCTCCCCCAAGATGTTCGAGGAGATTTGCTCGCTATACGAGAAGCACGCCAAAGAAATCGGCTTGGAGAACTTCGACTGCATAGCGAGCGTGCCCACCTCAGGCATCATCTTCGGATCCGTCCTAGCCTACCGGCTCAAGAAGCCCTTCATATACGTAAGGAAAGAAACGAAGAAGCATGGAGTTAAGAAGAGGGTCGAGGGGCACCTCATCCCTGGCTGGAAGGTCCTGCTTGTGGACGACCTCATCACGACGGGCTCTACGCTGAAACAGGCTGCTTTGGCTTTGAGGGCTGAGGGGGCGGAAGTCGAGCACGCTTTGGTTCTCGTCGACAGGGAGGAAGGCGGTAAAGAAGCCCTATCGGAAGTTGGGGTTCGATTGCATGCCGTAACTTCCATATCTCAGATCGCCAGGTACCTCTTTGAGAAAGGCATTTTGGGGGAAGAGGAATATCGCTCAATTCTTGCTCAAGTAAGGTCTCACTTATAAACCTATTTATATTCAGTTTTGATGCCCAAGAAAAAAGCTAGGACTAAGAAGAAAGTCAAGAAGCGGAAGAGAGAAACTGGCGAGGTAAAGATCGAGAACGTCGTCGCTTCCGTGACTCTCAATCAAAGGGTCGACCTCCACGCAATAGTCCGGGCCTTTGACAACATAGAATATCGCCCGGAGCAATTCCCCGGTTTGGTTTTCCGCCTCGATAAGCCCAAAACGGCCACTTTGATCTTCGGCTCGGGGAAGATGGTCTGCACGGGGGCGAAATCGGAGCGCATGGCGAGGGAAGCCGTGAAAAAGGTCGTCCAAATGCTCAAGGAAAAGGGCATAATCATCAAGGCGGAGCCGAAGATAGAAATCCAGAACATAGTCGCGTCCGCCAATCTGGGCAAGAACGTGGATCTCGAACTCGCCGCCGAGAAGCTCGAGAAGAGCCTATACGAGCCGGAGCAATTCCCCGGCCTAATATACCAGATGACGAACCCAAAAGTCGTGATCTTGCTATTTGCGAGCGGTAAGCTCGTCTGTACGGGTGCTAAGAAGGAGGAAATGGCTTACGAAGCTATCGAGAAGCTGAAGGCGAGACTAGAGAGGGAGGGGATTCTGTACTAGCCTCTCCTTCCTTTTTCTCTTCTTTTTCGAAGAAGGAGCTGACGATGAGGACCACGATTATGGCGACTATGACAACCGTTCCCGCGGGGGTTTTCGCGAAGATGACAACATATCCGACGTAGGGCACTTTCCCGATTACGACTCCGACAACGAGGTCTTCGGGTATCTCGCCCCAGAGCCCGTAATCCGAAACGGGATTGTTATCGCCTTTGGTGATGAAGTAGTACTTTCCGCTACGGTTTTCTACCTCGATCACGCGGTGTACGATGAGCTTGTTGTAGTCGAGGGGGCAGTGAAACACAATGATATCGCCGACTTGGATGAGAGCGGGGTCCTTCCATTTGACGATGATGAGGTCACCCACGTGGAGAGTGGGCTCCATGCTCCTCGAAACGACGACGAGGAGGGGCGTAGATGTCCCACAGTAGAGGCAGAGGGAGATCCAACCCGCTCCTAGGATGCCGAAAACTACGGCTAGGGACACGAGGGACCTAAACCACCCTTTTTCCATGAGCCTGCCGAAGGAACTCTTCACCCTTTCCAACGTAATTAAGCAATCGCACCAACATAAAACCCTAGCTTAGACGAGTTGGTTGAAGGGGGGCGTTATGAGCTCGACGACGAAGGCTATGACGCCTGCCGCCACGCTCCTCCCCCTCCCTAACCCGTAGCACGCGTCGACAGCCATCATACGCAAGAAAGTCATGAGCAATTTCGCGAGCAGGACGACGCCCGCTATGAGCCTAGACCCAGCCCACGAGGAGATTACAGCGCTCAGATCCGATACCTCGAGAGGAGGGAGTTGCGAGTAAAGGATGGCGAGGACGAAGACGGTGATCGCCCCTATCAGCTGGGCATAGCCAGTAGCGGAAAGGAGGGAGAGAAACCTCCCTTCCCCGCCCAAGATCTTCGCAAGGGCCCAGTAAAGGAGGGTCACGAAGACCCACAGCAGGCAAGTGTACATCACGAAAACGGGGATCATGGGTATCGACGCGAGGAAGAGGGCGCCGTGCTCCACCCCCACGACTTTAGATGACGCCACGTAGAAAACGGCGAGGTACCCGAGGAAGTACAAGCCGAACACAATTCCAGGTCCCTTCAAGTCCGGGTAGACGGAAAGCTCCCTGAAAAGGTCGAAGGGGGAGAGTAAAGCGGCTAAAAGCCTAATTCTCACGGGAGTCTTCGCTATTTTCCTCTTTCTAGGCAAAACACTTCACCACAAAAAGGGGAGGGTAAGCTATCTCTCCCTTCGGGGCTCTTTTTTGGCTCAATGTCGTCTTGAGCTCCACGATTTTCCGGGGTAGCTTTTCCCCAACGACGATCCTCGACCAACTTACGCTCGAGAACAGCTCGTCTAGGATTTCTGAAAGTTCGCCTTTATCGATGGGCTCAAATCCCTCGCATTCCCTTTCTAAGGCGATGAATCTCTCCTGCTCTGGCGCAAGTCCATCCCCTTCGATGTCCACGATCAGCACCTTGTCCGAAATCCTCCTCGCTTCCTTCAAGTAGCCGACGAGGTCTCGCGGCTTCATTTGCCTGAGGGATTCCCAGAAAACAACCACGTCGGCTGATTTGTCCTTGATCGGGAGCCATCTCGCATCCGCCAAAAGGAAGGTCATGCGCCCATAACACCCCCTTTCCAACCCCTTCCTCCTCGCTTCCTTGAGCTGGTCGGAGCGCAGATCCACGCACATCACTTCGCCTTTCTTCGCTAGGACGACGGAAGTAAGTCCGCTTCCGCAACCCACATCCACGGCTAGGCGGTAATCCTCCTCGAAGAGGACTTCTTCCCTAATTTTCTCCATCCTCTCCAGAAACCTCCGCGTCAGCGGATCCCTCGAAAGCCAAAACTGCAATTCCTTCAGCGTGTGTTCTCTCGGGGCCAAGGGTTGCATATAGAAGTCCAGTATCGATATCCGCACGCACGTTTATCACTCAACGATTAAATGGTTATCCGAGGAATTTTTCGAATGGAAAAAACGCCTGTCTTCCCCTTTACGGCTTTCGTAGGCCAAGACCTCTTCAAACTCGCCCTTTTGCTCAACGCCATAAACCCTCGCATAGGCGGATTGCTCGTTAGGGGAGAAAAGGGCTCGGGGAAGAGCACCCTCGTCCGATCCTTAGTCGATTTGTTGCCCGAAGTGGAAGTAGTTGCCGACTGCCCATTCAACTGCAACCCCCACGATCCCACCAACATGTGCGAGGTCTGCCGGGAAAAAGCCTCCAAGGGAGAGTTGAAAATCGTAAAGCGCAAGATGAAGTTCGTTACCTTGCCCATAGGGGCAACGGAAGACCGAGTTTTGGGATCTTTGGATGTAGAAAAAGCAATTAGGGAAGGGATAAGAGCGTTAAGGCCGGGCATACTGGCGGAAGCGAATCAGGGCATCTTGTACGTAGATGAGATAAACCTCCTGCCCGACCACATCGTCGACGCCATACTCGACGCCGCGGCTTCCGGATGGAATATTGTGGAAAGGGAATCGATCTC
>CAYNNH010000052.1:0-8069 GCA_964398605.1 uncultured Nitrososphaerota archaeon
AAGCCAAGAAACTTGGAAAGGAGTCCTTCAAGTACGCTTGGGTTCTCGACAAGCTCAAGGAGGAAAGGGAGCGCGGACTCACCATTGACCTCGCTTTCTGGAAGTTCGAAACGCCAAAGTACTTTTTCACCATCATAGACGCTCCAGGACACCGAGACTTCGTCAAGAACATGATCACGGGCGCAAGCCAAGCTGACTGCGCCATTCTCGTCGTTTCCGCCAAGAAGGGCGAATACGAGGCTGGCATCGGCCCAGGAGGTCAGACAAGGGAGCACGCTTTCCTAGCGAAAACGCTGGGCGTCGACCAAATGATCGTCCTCATTAACAAAATGGACGACGCAACCGTCAATTGGAGCAAGGAGCGGTATGAGGAAGTCAAGGCGGGCGTTGAGCGGTTGCTGAAGATTATAGGGTACAACACCTCAAAAATCCCATTCATACCCGTTTCCGGCTGGACGGGCGATAATCTCGTTAAGAAGAGCGACAAGATGCCTTGGTACGAAGGACCAACGTTGCTCGAAGCCCTCGATATGTTCGAGGTCCCGCCTAAGCCTCTCGACAAGCCCTTGAGAATACCCGTTCAGCACGTTTACTCCATCAAGGGAGTGGGAACCGTTCCCGTCGGCAGAGTTGAAACGGGTGTCCTCAAGGTCGGGGATACCGTTATCTTCATGCCTCCGAAGGTTTCGGGCGAAGTGAAGAGCATAGAAACCCACCACACGCCCATTCAGAAGGCCGAGCCTGGCGACAACATAGGCTTCAACGTGAGGGGCATCGAACGCAGGCAACTGAGGCGCGGTCACGTGGCCGGACACACCACCAACCCGCCAACGGTCGTGAAGGAGTTCATTGGGCGGATCATCGTCATCTACCACCCAACGGCCATAGCGGCTGGCTACACGCCTGTGATGCACGTCCACACCGCCCAAGTCCCCTGCCGATTCGTCGAGCTCATCGAGAAGCTCGACCCGAGGACGGGCCAAGTAATCGAGAAGAACCCGTCCTACATAAAGACGGGGGATGGCGCCGTCGTGCGCTTCCAGCCCTTGAAGCCCGTCGCCATGGAAGAGTTTAAGGAATTCCCGCCTTTAGGCCGCTTTGCCATTAGGGACATGGGCACGACAATTGCTGCGGGCATCGTGGAGAAGATAACCCAGAAAGCAGAATGAGCGGATGCCTAGGGACAGTTACATCAAGATACGCGTCGTAAGCACCGACCTCCGCAAACTCGAGGAGTACTGCCGTCAAGTTAAAGAAACCATGGAAGCAGCGGGTAGACGGGTAAAGGGTCCTATTCCGCTTCCTACCAAAAGGCTAATAATCCCCGTGCGCCGTTCTCCTTGCGGTCAGGGCTCCGAGACTTGGGACAAGTGGGAGCTAAGGATCCATAGACGTTTGCTCGAGGTGGATGTTGTCGATCCCAAAATATTCGCCCGCATAACACGCATCCGTCCGCCAGAAGGCGTTTACGTCGACATCAAGATCCCAAAAATTAGGCCTAAAAGCTAATTTTCGCTTATTTTTGAATGTCCTTTAAGATAAGGAAAATTCCTTCGGGACTAGCCGGACTAGACGAGTACGTTTTAGGTGGCGGCATACCGGAAGGTCGGGCCATCTTGGTATACGGGCCTCCGGGAGTGGGTAAGACCATTTTCGCTTTCCAATTTCTTATGAAGGGAGTGGAATTAGGGGAAACCTCCATGTATGTTCCCCTCGACGAGGCCCCTGAGAGCGTGATAAGCAACATGGAGGAGCTCGGTTGGAACGTATTTGAAGCTATAACAAGCGAATACCTCATCGTGTTAGGAGAACTCTACCCGCCAAAGGGTCGCCCACTTGGCGAATTTATCGATATTATACAAGACAAAGTCCGTGAAACAGAGACTAGAAGGTTGGTTATCGATTCGCTCTCAAACCTTCCGCGCTCAGGAGAGAACGTTCCTCTTGAGCACGATATTAAAGAGTTCTTCGACCGTTTGCGGGGCATGGCCGTTACGTCCATCGTTACCTGCCGAGAAGGCGATCCCAAGCTTCTACACGCCATGTATGAAGCCGATGGCGTCATACGCATGTATTTCGTCCCGGAGGAAACGCTGAACAAGGACGACCTCATCGTCCCGAGGTACCTCCACGTGATAAAGATGCGCGGAACATCGGTTAAATCCCGGAGGCGAGTTCCCTACATAATTAAGCGAGTAGACGAACCTCCCATTGGAGTTGCTATCGAGGCGGACTGGACCGCCGGGACGGAGGAGGCTCGAGAAGTGGCGAGGATCTCCGAAGAAGAACGGTACAAACAATTTGTAAAAACTTGGTTCGCTGCTCGCATGAGGGTTCATGGGAAACCCATTCCAGCGAAGAAAATCGCGGATTACATTAGGAGCATCCACCGAGGGGCTACGAAGGAGGGCATAGCTAGATTGCTCAAGGAGCTAGGCTACTCGGATGAGGAAATAGAAGAAGCTATTTCCCAGCTGGATTAGACCTTTTCTAAGAGAAGCCTGACGCCTTTAACGGCTATTTCGATGGCTCTAGACGTAGCCAATTCCGTTAATGGTTTTCCTTTCTCCATTTCCTCTTCCAGTATGCGTAATGGATCGCAAGCTATCCCGAATTTCTCGCACAACTCTATGGTTTCTTTTAGCGCTTCCTCGAATAAGTCCCTTAACGCTTCGTGTTCTACGGCCCTAGAGGCGTGACCGAGAGCTTCTAACCTGCCCAATTGAAAGGCGATTTCCATTTTTTCCTTCGAAACGGGAATGATGGCTTTTACCACTTTTTCCTCTCGTGCTAACTCCCTCTTTGCTTCGACCCTGACTTCGGCCTCCTTCGATACGACGTAGATTCCGTCCTTTCGCTCTTCAAGCAGTCCAGCGAAGATGCCCGATTCCACGAAGACCTTGTAGGCCTCAGCCTTGGACGTTGGATGAACGCCGAACTTCCTTTCGAAGAGGTTTTCCACTATCCTCCGTTCGGGCAATTTGCCTCCGCCCATCTCTAGGTATTGATTGTAAACGGCCCTGAACATCGGGACGTTGAGGAAGGCCTCCTTCAACGCTTCTCTTTCTTCTTCCTCGCTCATGGGCGATAAGATCTTCTTACCTAGTTCCGTTAGGAAATACCCTTCGTTGTTCTTCCCTAAAAGTCCGAAGAACTTCGCAGCTGCGACTTTCTTCCTGAAATGTCCGCTTTTCTCCGATTTTTGCTCCGCCCGAGCTAGAAGCTCCAAAGTGACTCCCTTGCCCCCGAGCTCCCTGACCCTTCTCGCTATTTTAATGGCCTCTTCGAGGGGGAAGCGGGGGAACTTCTTCCCCCTCGTGACTCTCCGAACTTCTCCCATCGCTATTATTTCCGCGACGGGTTAAAACTAAGCCGGAAGTATCCTATCGAGGAACGCTTCCGCCTTGAACTCTTCTAGGTCCTCGTAGCTCTGTCCGGTCCCAAGGAAAAGGATGGGCTTCTTTATGGCCTTAACGATCGAGATGGCGGCTCCGCCCTTCGCATCGGCATCCATCTTCGCCAAGACGACCCCATCAATCCCCACCCACTTGTGGAACTCTTTCGCTTGTTCCACGGCGTCGTTCCCCGTGAGGGCATCCCCCACGAATAAGACGAGATCGGGCTCGCACACCCGCGCTATCTTCCGCATTTCCTCCATTAGGTTCCGCTTGGTCTGCATCCTGCCAGCCGTATCGATGAGCACGACATCAATCCCCCTCGCTTTCGCGTGTTGTATAGCATCGTAGGCGACGGAAGCTGGGTCTGCCCCGTAAGGCCTGCTTATCATCCTTACCCCCAGTCTTTTGGCGTGCTCGGCCAGTTGCTCTATAGCCCCTGCCCTGAAGGTATCGCTACAGGCGAGGACCACGGAATAGCCCCTTTTCATGAGCCATTTGGCGATCTTGGCTATCGTGGTCGTCTTGCCAACCCCGTTCACGCCTAGGAACAAGATGACGAAGGGCTTCTCTTTCTTGGACTTAATGGCTTCTTCTAGATCAAGAGCACCCGCCTCTCGGAAGGTACGCAACAACACATCCCTGAGGGCGGACAGCACGACTTCCTTCCTGGACGCAAATCTGCTGACCTTTTCTTCCCTCAGCGCTTCGGATATCTCGTGCTCTATGTCTTGGATGACTTCCATGGCAACGTCGCACTCAGTGAGGGCTATTTCTAGCTCCCAAAAAACCGATTCTAATTTCTCGGGCGTTAGTCGGGTTTTCGTGATCGAATCTACGAACTTCTTAAGACCCTCTTTCAGCTTTTCCAGCATGTTTGCGAGATATGGCTTGGCTCAGAGTCCTTATGGCTTTCTCGCTTTCCTCCAGCTTGCGGAGAACGGTGGTAAGCTGTCCCTGCAATTCCCGCTTCATGGCGTGCAATTCGTCGAGCCTCTTTTCCACGTCCTCGAGCGCCTTATCGACATCCTGTTCCATGAAAATGTCGGATCCGACAGCGTACAACACTTTGTCAACGCTGGAAATTTTCGCCCTTACGTAGGAGGAAGCTCCTACGGGCACGAGTATCTCCCTTTCTTCTTTCAGCTCCTTCAAATTCTCGACAGTGCTCTTGAAGATGTTCAAGTCGTTAATGAGCACGTTCACCATGTTGAGCCTAGACGTGAGCACGTCCGCGGTTTGTCTCAACAGTTCCCGCTCCACGAGCAATCTCCGCAAAGTTTCTTCCGAGAGCTCTCGACTACTCACTTTCTATCAGCCTCCTAAGCCGAGGATCGGTTACTTCTTCCGGCTTTATTTCCTTCACCTCGAGTATCTTAATCTCGAACCTTTTCGCCTTGTGCTTACTGCCGAGTTCGGACAAAACCCTTTCGATCGCCTTGCTGGGGTCTACGTCGAGCAACTCCTTCCTGAACTTCGTCTTGTAATTCGGCTTCCTGATCTCCCCCTCAACGCGGAATATCTTCACCTCAGACAACTCCGAGAGCACTACTTATGTCCATCAGCTCAGGCCCCGTCGTGAGGAATCCCACCAAAGCCCCCTTGTCGTTGGCTATGATTCCCGAAGCTACGTACTTTACCCCACAGTTGACGGTTCCCTTGACCGCGCTTACCTTCAAAACTTCTTCAATGAGCTTGATTTCGTCTTCCCTCGCTTCAGGGTGCACGTACGCTCCCTTGTTGTTCGCGACGGCGGAAGAACCAACCCAGGGCATTCCTGCCAAACTTCCGCTTACGACTTCCACGTCCAGAGCGTCTTTTATTTCCCTTTTCGCTTCTCTATAAAGCCTGCGATCTACGATGGCCCCCTTGTCGTTGGCGAGGATGAGAGTTCCTAGGGCGGTTTTCTTGGTGCAATCGAGGACGTAAACGTCGAGCCCGTGTTTCTTCAATTCCTCGTATTCGTCCCTGCGTATGGTTCGAGGAACGAGGATCCCGTGCGTATTGGCCACGCAGAGCGCCCCTATGAGGGTGGAAGTCGCGATGTACGTGCATATGGGCGTTACACCCAGGACTTCGCTAGCTCGGTGGACTACTTTCTCTTGGACGGTGGGCGGGAGGATTACGTAGTCCCTCGTCGAAAGAGCGTAGACTCCGATGTTTGGCGAGCCTTGAAAATCAAGGGTAATGATCAAGTTTCTTCGGCTGGGTAAACTCGCACGATACCCTCTTTGTCGAGGGTCGCCCTTACCCTAACCCTCCTAGGAGGCTTCTTCGCCCCCCTACGCCATATGAGCTCGTTCAGGGACGGGTCTATCTTCACCTCGACAGCCCTTATGTCCCCTGACTTCATGTGTCTCAGGAGGAACTTCCTCACTATGGCAACCGCCCCTTTCGCCCTCTTGACCCGCGGCTTGACCCACGCTTTCCTGAGGGGGATGGTGTATATCCTCTCTAGAACGATATCCTCCTCCTCGCTCATAGCTTCAACCTACCCCTTCTCCAATGCCTGTAAGACGTGGGGGTGCTCCGCACTTTCCCCATAGTCTTCATCATTACCCAAGTCGGCACGGGCTTAGAGCTCTTGCTAGCCGCGATCAACCTTTTCTTCTTCGCATGAGGTTTGTTCCTCGCCATTATATCCTCCTTATCCGGGTTCTCCTCCTCTTAGGAGTCACGAGCTCCAATATTCTTTTAAGTTGCTCGTCCGTAACGGGCACCTTTATCCTGCCCTGTTGCGCCAGAATGATCAATTGATCTTCCACGGCGGCCGCGAGTTCGGGCCTCACCATTTTGATGTTAGTGAGCCTTTGCCTTGCTTCGGGACTCAAAATTCGCATAAGGATTGCCCTTTTGCGGGCTTCGAGCTCCTTCGCTCGCCTAATTTCCTCCAACCGAGCCCTCCAGTCTTCAGACATATTTCTTCAGCGGGTGGTTCGGGTTTTTAGCGAGAATCTCTTTCGCAACTTCGTGGGCAAGTGAATCGAGAAGGCTCCTCCCTTTGCGCGTCAATCCCCTCCCAACGATCACCTCCTTCCCCTTGATTTCCTTCTTAACTTTCTCTACGAGCCCAGCGGCTTCCAATTGCTGAAAAGCCTTCCTTATGATGGCCCCACTGCCTTTATAGGTGTGCTCGGGGGCGTGGCCCCTATCCTTCCTCCCACCGTAAAACTTCCGGCACCTTTCGACGCCTATAGGCCCTTTCAGGTAAAGCTTCCTCAGGATGGACGCGCAACGCACGTACCACCAGTCCGGATCCTGGGGAGGCCTTTCTTTATGGACTCCGGTTTTCACGAACTTGGCCCACGGAGGGGGGCTGACTTCCTTCACTTTCTCCTTCAAGTACTTGGCGAGCTTGGCTATCAGCAGATCCGCCGGAACGTCGTAGACAGTGGTCACGGTTTAACTCCCCTCTCCCGCCTTATTTCCTTTTCTTGCGTAGTATAAACGTCCTCCCCCGCACGTCGATGACGGAGGCGTTGAGCGTTTCCGCAACTTCTTTGGCCATTTCTTTGGTCGTCTTCCCAACCAAGGCGGATTTTTGGGCCTTCACTTTCACGTAACCTTTCGCCTCGAGTTGCTTACGAATTTCCGAGATGATTCCTTCGGTGAGCCCGTGCTTGCCTATCCAAACCGTCGGCTTTTCATGTACTAACCTGCCTTTTCTCACGTCTCTTTATGGGGATCCTCCTTATGTACCCGCACTTCAGGCAAGTTATGACAACGTGGGGTTCCCTCCTCGGCCTTATCCTGATCCTCGCCGTGCGCCCGGGCAAGAGCAAACCTCCGCAGCCCTTGCAGAAGAGCAACTTTTGCTCCTTCGTGAACCTAACGCGATGCTTTAGCGAAATTCTCCTCGCCAATTGAACGTATCTGTCGGCGAGCTTCAGATCTTCCTTCGACATCCGAACGGCTAGCTGAAAAAGCCTCTCTATTCTTTCCTTCGCTATTTTCCTCTCGTACTCCTTCACTCTAAATAAGATGGTAGCTAGGCGATTGATGAAACCGATTCTCCACCTCATCCTCGCCGAATCCTCTCTTGAAACCGTACCTGTCCAGTTCGCGAGGACTCGCCCCATTTTGAAAATGGCGAAGGATTTGGGGGTGAAACCCGAGCACATCATCCTAGATGCCTCCCTCCACCGCTGGATCCTGAAGAAACTGCCCAACTCTGAGAAAAGGGGGAGACCTGATGTCGTGCATCGAGCTATGCTCGCCGCCACCGACTCTCCCGTCAATAAAGCGGGATACTTGCGTTTCTACGTCCACACGATCCAAGATTTTGTCATCTACGTGAACCCCGAAGTCCGCTTGCCGAGGACGTACGCTCGCTTCGAAGGGCTCATGAGGCAACTCTTCTCCATGGGCAAAGTCCCGCCCAGAGGGGAGAAGGTTCTGCTCGAACTTAAACAGCAAACGTACGAAGAGCTAGTTGAGGAACTAAAGCCCGATTTGGTGATTGGCTTCTCGACAAAAGGAACGCCCATCGACATGAGGGACTTAGCGCGGAAACTCGCCGAATGCCAAAAGCCTTGTGCCGTCATCGGCGGCTTCCCTCACGGGCACTTCTCCCAGGACATCGCGTCCAGCTTCGACGAGATGTATCGCGTGCATCGAGAACCGCTTAAAGCTTACGTGACCGTGCTGTGGTTGCTCTTGGAATACGAGCGCGCC
>CAYNNH010000053.1:0-7928 GCA_964398605.1 uncultured Nitrososphaerota archaeon
GGCCTACCACGACGGGGACGAAGTAAGTTCCCAACATCATCAGAGCGTCGAGCTTCTGGCGCGCAGATAAGTGCTTCGATTTCAAAACTCGTCCAGCGTGCTTGAAGAAGCACTGCATGTGTCCTTTTGCCCACCTGAATCGCTGGTGCCAGTATGCCCGCCAAGTAGAAACCGCCTCCTCGTAGGATTGAGCTTCGTGGACGTAGCACACCCGATATCCTTGCTCGACAGCGAGCAACGTTAAATCAGTGTCTTCGGCAAGAGTATCGCCGTTAAAGCCGCCGTTCTGTTCCAAGAAGGACTTCCGAATAGCCCCCACGGTCCCCCCGAATTGAGGGACGAGTCCCAATATCTGGCGGGCCCTTTGGTCGACGGTGTAACCACCAGCTCTCTCCAACGACACGAGGCGGGCGACGGGGCTCTCTTTCTCGTTCCCCACCACAACCCTGCCTTGCACGATGGCCACGCTCGGATCCACGAAGGGACCTACGAGTTTCTCGACTATGTCGACTTGCGGGTAGTAGTCAGCATCGAAGACGATGATCACTTCCCCTTTAGCCGTGGGGAGGGCCGCGTTGAGGGCGTCGGCTTTCCCGTTTCCTCCCTTCTCCCTGTGAATGACCTCGATGAATTTATGCTTGCGGGCGAACTCGTCTGCTATCCGGCCGGTAGCGTCAGTCGACGCGTCGTCCACGACGATCACTTGCAACTTGTCCTTCGGGTACGTGAGGTGCGTGAGCCTCTCGAGGAGGGTTCCTATGACTTTTTCCTCGTTCCTCGCGGGCACGATGATGGTTACTGTCGGGTAGTGGAGGCCAGCAAACGACGAGTAATCCACTATTGGGGATTCGGAGAACAAAGCGGCGTGGGAGAAGAAGATGTGGCGTAGGGCGTAAGAAAGCAGGAAGGCGGCCATGGCGAGGAGGAGCATGTTGAGGCCCCAGTTCAGAAGGAGGGAACCGGCGGTGGTTAAGGCTTGGGCGATGGAATATACCACGCCAAAGGAAGCGAGGAGCTCAATCATGCTTACCCCTCATCCAGCTCATTCCCCACGACCAAACGGCGACAATCCAGAGGAAATCAAGGACGGGACCCATGACGAAGTGCACGGCTTGGAACATCACGAAGCCGACTAATTTGGCGGAAGCTACGGCTAGAGCTATGCGTGAAGCGTTCCACAGAAAAGCTACGCCCGCTCCCAAGGCGAAAATGGCCAGTTTTCTCCCCAAAGGCTCGTCTATGGGGAATATGGAGAGCAACAGGATCATGGAGAACATGAGCAAGGATAGTATGCCGCTACACCACCACTCGATGACGGCTTTGAGAAGGGCGCCAGAAGGCGTTTTAACGGCGAAGGCGGGCACGGGTCTCGGCACGTAACCGTGGGGGATCTTGAACGCACGGAGCAAAAAGTGAGAGAAATCGGCAACGTAAATCCACAGGGAGAGCGCGTAGAAGCACAAAGTCCCCACAACGGTTATCAGAGTCCCGACAGCAACGTGGGAGAATTTGTGGCCGACTCGGTATCGCCGGTCGCTCGTCCAAGCGAGCCCAGCGGAAGTCGCCAAGGCGAGGGGGAAGAGGGGAGGAGGTAGTTCGGGAATGGATTGCACGTTTGCCCCCCGCAAATCGATGCGGGAAGGCGCCCCCGTGTAGTTGTACACAATGTGGCAAGCGTCGCTTATGTTCCTTATGTTCTGTCCTTCGGGTGTGTAGGCGGTTATCTTTATGCGGAAGCGGGAACCCTGATCCAGCACATAAGGGGGCGAGAGAATGTTCTGCTCGGCGGGGGATACGAAATAGTAGGTCTGATAGGCGATGATGTTGTCTTGGACATTGGTCGTTATAGTGGCGAATTCTCGACCGTTTTCGTCATAGAACGTAATGCTCAGGTACGCCGACGCGACATCCTCCGTAAATAAAGCGCATATGTTCGCCGAGAGGGCGTCAATCACGACCCTCGATTGGGCGGGCGGGTCTAGCCACCACGACGTAGTGGAAGCCGGAGACTCCTCCTCGTCGGCGGAATCCCCGGAAAGAGGGTCGAACCACAGGTAATCCTGGTAGGCAGATTTGCTCTCCTTGCGGTGCAACCACAAGATGACTTCCTGTCCTCCTAGCAGGGCGTAGACGAATTTATCGTCAGACCCGGCAACGACATCGGCGACTCCATCTTGGTTGAGGTCGGCGACGGATATGTCGTTGATATTACCACCCCCTCCCCCATTGGGGACTTGCCCTGTGTCGAAGGTCCACAGAAGGTCGCCACCTATCTTGAAGCAATAAAGAACCCCCGCACCATCGCCCACGCACGCCTCCCAGCCCGCAGAAATGTCGAGTTCGCCTATGTCCATGCTGAAAAGGGCTTGTCCTCCCGAGAAGTCCGACTTCGACCAAAGGAGGGAACCGTCGGTGCTGTTCAGAGCCCACAAATTAGCCGAGTCGAGGCAGAGGGCGTCTTTTAGGGAATCGCCCTGCACATCGTACGCGAACAACTCCTCGATGGCGTTATTGTATAAATTCTGACCCCATAAGTTGGTTAGGTCGGGAGCCGACGCGTCCACGAGAATCGCATGTACATCGCCCGTATCGCAACCAGCAAAGATGTCGTCTTTACCATCCCCGTTTAGATCCCCAGCATTAGCAAGATGGGTAACAGCCCCTTCTAATTGTAGCTTCTCAAGTTCAACGAGCAGGCCGGTATTATCTACATCGACGAGCTTCACGCAATTTCTGTCTGGCGGGCCTCCAGCTCCCGTTCCGATGCAGATTTCATTCCGACCATCTCCATCCGAGTCGCCTATATCAACGATGGAAATGACTTCAGCCTTAGCGTTCAGGACGGATCTCGAACCGTCCTCCGCCCACGCATAGATATTACCATCCAGCGCGCCCGCCTCAATCACATAGGTAGACCCTCCGTTTCCCATGCGAGCTCTGGCTAAGCACGTGATTTCGTCTCCTGCGGGGCCTAAGGTCGCTACCTTAGCGCCTAAGGCGTTATAAACGTACACGTAGCCGGAGTCCATGCCGACGATGATTTCCACTCCCGGCTCGGAGCTATTCACGTCGCCCAAAATGGCGCAGTTAATCTTAGCGCCTTCCTCGGGTATGGAATCCCAGAGGAGGTGGCCATCCCAGCTAAGACAAATAATCGCGGAGCGGTTCACGGCTACGACTTCCGCCCATCCATCGCGGTTTATGTCGCCCGTGAGCACGATGGTAACGGGATCTTGGCAATTGTAGCACCAAAAGAAAGTCGGGTGGGGTTCCGCCGAGGCCTTTTCCTGTAGAAATGGGGCGGTGATGAGAGCTAGCGCCGCAACTACCGAGACTAGGAAGAAGATTTTCTTAGCTACTCGGCGCACCCTTCCCCCTCTTCAGAAGAGCGATAGCTTCTTCGAGTTCTGTCCCGCTCTCCTCATCAAGGGACAGGGGACGGTAAACAACGGATCCGTCTTCGAGGAGGGAAACTCTCCACAGCTCCCCTCCCTTTAATCCTAGCCTGCGAACGATGTCCTTGGGTAGCGTGAGCGTATAAGACCCCCCTCCGTGCACGCTCCCCCGCACGACATTGGAGCTACGGCGGGGCATTCTTGGATATATCCTAAACTGGGATATAAATGAAGCCCGCTGTTTTCATCATCCAGCGACCTTATGATACTGATGGCGCCCGAACTGAGGCGAATCCCCACCGGCATACCGGGGCTCGACGAAGTCCTCGGGGGAGGGATCCCCGCGAACTACCTCGTCCTCGTTTCCGGGACGACGGGGGTAGGGAAGACCGTCATGCTCGCCCAGTTCATCTACAAAGGAGCGGTCGATTATGGACAGAACGGGGTTTTCGTGACGTTCGAGGAAACTCCCGAGGAAATAGCGAGGGAAATGAAGGGATTCGGGTGGAACTTCCCCCGTCTAGTGAAGCGAAAAAGAGTGAAATTCGTCGACTTCACCGACCCTAGCTCCCTCATAGAAGGAGGCAGAAGGGCTTCCTCGGTGGCGAAGAAGTTCATGGATATCGTCGAAGATTCGATACGCGAAGTGGGGGCGAAAAGGGTGGCGGTGGACGGGTTGCCCGCCCTTGCGTTGCTCATGAAAGCCGAAAGCCCCGTGCTGAGGCTTA
Organism: uncultured Nitrososphaerota archaeon; assembly: GCA_964398605.1. Taxonomy (GTDB): domain Archaea; phylum Thermoproteota; class CAYNNH01; order CAYNNH01; family CAYNNH01; genus CAYNNH01. The sequence goes on from CAYNNH010000053.1 coordinate 4,124, forward strand.
TTTTGAGAGCGATAAGGTTTGAATTCTCAAAACTTGGGGTAACTACCCTCATGAGCACGGAAATCGTGGAAGGAAGCGGTATGATAAGTCGCTACGGCGTTGAGGAGCTCGTCGCACAAGGCGTCATCGTTCTTTCCGAACGCGTCGTGGGCGGGCACTGCCAACGCGTCCTCCACATCAAGAAGATGAGGGGGAGCCCCATCCCTCGCAGGCTTTGCTTGTACGACATAGTCCCGAACCAAGGCATGGTCGTATACCCGAAGGCCATCGTAACTTAATTGCTTTAAGTTCGGGCTACATCTCATGGGATGGCGGAGAAGAAGGAAGTCGTAATTCAGTGCCCCTGCGGGCGAATAATCCGCTCCGTGGACGAGTACAAGGTCATGTTCATAAAGAAGGAAATGCTCGAGATCGACATACTTTGCCCGAACGACTCGTGTTACTTGCGCGAACTAGGGTTCATCAAGTTCAGGATGGAAGGGGATAAAGCCAAATTCGAGAAGGCCGTCTTCTACCCGCCTTTCGTTACATGGAACGCGAGCCAGTTGGGGAGAGAGGTCGCGGAGAGAATGCTCAAGGAGCACCTCAGAAAACTCGTCATGGAACGCATAGATTGGAATTGGGTGGCCGAAGAAGTCAAGAAAGCTGAGAAAGCCGAAAAGGAAGCAGAAGCAGGCTCTAAATAGCTATTCTTTCACGATAAAGTCCTCGGCTTTCGGAGGTTCGGGAGGTAAGCCCTTCCGCTTCCTTATCTTGACGATGAGGTCGTTGAGCAGGCTCTCGGGAACCTTCCCCCAGTGGTCGAATGTGCACTGCCAGAAGGCGTGACCGGAAGTCGCGGAACGCATGATGGATGCCAGTCCGATGGTTTCGGCAACGGGAATATAGCCCGTGATCGTAATGGCGGCTTCCTTCTGCTCCACGTCGATCACCCTCCCTCTCTTTTGCGCTATGAGGCTCGTGACTTCGCCCATGTACTCGACGGGGACGCGGACTTGGATCTTATAGATGGGCTCGAGCAGGACAGGCTTCGCGGACAGGAAGCAGGCAAATATGGCTTGCTTTGTCGCGGGCATTATCTGGGCAGGACCCCTGTGCACGGGATCCTCGTGGAGGATGGCGTCGACTAAGTTGATGCGAACGCCCCTGATGGGCTCTTGGGTGAGGGGGCCAGCTTCGCACGTCCATCTGAATCCCGAAATTATGGAATCACGAACCTCGTTCAGGTACTGAACGCCGTGAGACATGTTGACGATGATGTTCTTGTGCTCGTCCACGGCCCAAACCCTCTTGGCTTCCGAGGGAGGCCACCCCGCTTCCTTCTTCAGGATGTCGGCAATGCGCTTCGGGCTCATTCGGACGTGGATGCGTCCGCTATCGAGGAGCTCGAGGGTCCTCTCATCCAAGGGTTCGATGGTGAACCATAGTTTGTTGTGCTTGTTGGGGCTCTTCCCCATGAAGGGACCCGCCTTCTTCGTTACCGTTTCTCGGTAGACGACCAACGGCTCGGAAACGACGATGTCGACCCCCATGGCGCGTATGTCCTTACACGCTATTTCTAGGTGGAGCTCGCCCATCCCCGAGAGGAGGTATTCGCCCGTCTCTTGGTTGATGGTTGGGACGAGGTTGGGGTCGTTTATGGCGAGCTTGTTGAGTATGTCGACGAGCTTGGGAAGGTCGGCCGGCCTCTTGGGCTCGATGGCGATGGTCATGACGGGCTCGCTCACGTACCGTATGGCTTCGAAGGGGATCATGTAATCCTTGTACTCGACATCCACAAGGGTCTCTCCCGCCCTAGCGTGGGAGAGGCCTAGCATGGCGGCTATGTTGCCCGCCGGTATGGTTCCCACGGGCTCCCTGAAGGGACCCATGTACATCGCCACTTGCTGGACGCGCTCCTGCCTCGCCGCGTTGAGCAGGTAGACCTCGTCCCCCTTGCTTATCCTCCCCGAGAAGATCCTTCCCGTGCACACGATCCCCGCGTGAGGGTCGACGATCACCTTGTTCACGCATATGACGGTAGGGCCGTTCTCGTCGCAGTTAAGCATGGCTTGGCCTATTTCGCTGTCGAGGTCGCCCCTCCATATTTTCCTAATCCGGTAGCGCTGAGCTTCAATGGGATTGGGCAGGTTCTTGATAACTGCCCGCAGTATGGCGTCGTGCAAGGGGAGGAATTCTTTTAGTTGCTCCCACTCGTTCGTCTCGTAGTAATCGGCGATTTCCTTAAACTTGATGCCCTTTTCTTGCACGTCCTTGAGTGTGAAGCCCCAGCCGTGGAGGGCGGATCCGAAGATTACCGTCTCGTTCATGGGGTTTACCTTCCACTTATCCTTGATTTCGGGATCCCCGTAGAGGTCGATGAGCTTGTTGAAGTCCCGTATGATGCGCAGGAACTTCTCCTGGACTTCCGCGTCGCTGAGCTTGAGCTCCTTGATGAGCCTATCCACTTTGTTAATGTAAAGAATGGGACGCACTCCCTCGAGCAGGGCTTGCCGCGTGACCGTTTCCGTCTGAACCATGACTTCTTCTACGGCGTCCACGACGACGACAGCCCCATCCGCCGCCCTTAGAGCCCTAGAAACTTTCTGAGTGAAGTCGACGTGTCCGGGCGTGTCGATGAGGTTGATGACGTAACCCTCCCCATTCAGTTCGTGGTAGAGGCTTATGTTGGCGGTTTTGATCGTAATTCCCCTCTTTTGCTCTTCTTCCAGATAATCCAAAGCGCGAGCCTGACCAGCTATGGTGGGAGAGAGGAGGCCGCACTTTGAGAGGAGATGGTCGGTCATAGTCGTTTTGCCGTGATCGATGTGGGCAATTATGGAAATGTTCCTAATGTGATCCTTCTTCGACATGATCTTCAGTATGTCGGGGATTTGCTTGAATCTCGGCATCTCAATTATGCTGATGCTTCCAAATAAGCTATTCGGGTCTTCTGATTTTGACGTAGACGAGTAGGGCGACGGTCGTGGCGAAGAGGGCTACGGCGGGCAGGATCATCAACGGGTCGGGCGTTATGGATCTAACGATTTGAGGGGGCATGTAGAAGTAGCCGTTTTCCGAGAAAGCGGAATTTCCCGCTACGTCGAAAGCGAGGACCTTCCAAACGTGTTTTCCGGGCGAAACCGCAACACTAGCGACGTAGTACTCTCCGGAAGGTTCCATAAGGCATACTCGAACCCCGTCAATGTAGAGCTCAACTCGGCTCACTCCCCACTCGTCGGTCGCCCTAACAAGAAACGTGACGTTCTGACCCGAAGGGACGGTTTCGTTGACGGGGGAGATTAGAACGACCTCGGGGGGCGAAAGGTCAACTATCAAACGGAAAGCATAGGAAATCCGGTTTCCGACCCTGTCTTCTGTCTCCACGGCCCACTCGTGTAAGCCTTCTTCTAGAATAGCTGAGGTGATGTAAGTGCCGCTTTCATTAATCGGTTCATAAAGCGCGTTGTCAATCCATATTCTCACCTTGCCCACGCCTGATGGTTTGTGGCCGCGGTCGAATACGACCGTTTTGAATGTAACATTCGCCACGTTCAAAGCGGTGTTGTTCGCAGGCTCCACTTTTTTGATGTACGGTGGCGATAGGTCGACGTAGAAGAAGCCTAGGCGCGGATTAAGGGTCGCGTTAATCCTCTCTTCTGAGGCGTTATAGGCGCTAACGTTCCAGTAGTGAAGCACTTCGCCGAAGTTCGAAAGGTTGACGGTGAGGTAGAAGTACTTAGATCCCCGCTGCATATAGCCCACGGGCTTTCCGTCTATGAAAAGACGGAGTTTTTCGACTTCACCCGTGACGACTTCGGCTTTA